>JAYSYI010000313.1:0-5130 GCA_043727665.1 Limnoglobus sp.
GTCGCCCGCGCCCTCGCACGGCTCGAAGCGATTCTGAACACCGAGATCGTCGGGGAATTGGCGAAATAACGTGCAGTTATCGCATGAACACACTCCGTCGTTTGCTCACTCCGTTACCGAACATACCGACTGCGACGGCGTGGTACCTTGCCGATTTGGGTGAGGCCAAGGGTAAACAAAGCTTGTTTACGCAGCAATCGCCGCAGAAGTTGAAAGCCCTTCGCGAACATGCCTTGATCGAAAGTGCTGTCTCGTCGAATCGTATCGAAGGCGTCGAAGTCGAACCCTCTCGCATCGGCACCGTTGTCTTTGGCAAAGCACTTTTGCGAGATCGCGACGAAGAAGAAGTCCGCGGATACCGTCGGGCGCTCGAACTCATTCACTCGCGCGGTGCGAAATTGCCGGTTACCTAAGAAACGATCCGACAACTGCACTCGCTTTCACGCGGT
Organism: Limnoglobus sp.; assembly: GCA_043727665.1. Lineage (GTDB taxonomy): Bacteria > Planctomycetota > Planctomycetia > Gemmatales > Gemmataceae > Limnoglobus. Next base: position 450 of record JAYSYI010000313.1, read on the forward strand.
GGGCTGGGCGATGCGGGCGAGTACAAACGTAGCGAAAACGACATCATTGAAGTATTCCCATCGGGTCGCCGCGAGATTCGATTTTGGACCGTACGAGCTGCCGATACCGCCGCAGCCATGCGCGAATCGATCGAAAACTGGAATGCAATCCTCCACACCCGGAGCGTTCCCCCACTCATTGCGCTCGGCGCATTTAACCTCGATTTCCTCTGCATCCACCCGTTCCGCGATGGAAACGGTCGAACATCTCGGCTGTTGTTTCTGCTCCAGTGCTATCATCTCGGGCTAGAAGTCGGGCGATACATCAGCTTGGAACGTCTCATCGAACAGCACAAGGAACGCTACTACGAGACGCTAAAACTCAGCTCCGAAGGCTGGTCCGAAGATCGCCACGACCCTTGGCACTCGATCAATTTTTCGCTGTATACGCTCGTCGATGCGTATCGCGCATTCGAGAGCCGTTACGGCGAAAGCACTGCCCAGAAAGGCGAAAAGACCAAATGGGTTCTAAACGCGATTCGAAACATCGCGTCGCCGTTTCGCATCGCCGATCTGCGGCAGGCTTGTCCCGGTGTCAGCGTTGACTGGATTCGACAAGTATTGAAGGATCTGCGCGTGGCAGGCCAAGTCGAATGCCTCGGTCGCGGCCAAAACGCCAAGTGGCAGCGCATGACGGATGAATTGGGTACTACCCAATGAACTGGGTGGTGAATTGGGTAGTACGAACGAATGAGTCAATCACGTTCGTGCTACCCCGCCACTTGGAATTCGACAGTCTTTCGTACTTTGCGGCCGTTGGCGGGATCGCGCACTTCGAACGTTAATGTGTACTTACCGGGTTTCTCGGGAATCATCATTTCGAACTTCACGAAGAAGTCGTGGACTTGGCTTAGCGTCACAATCGGTTTGGTGAACGTCGTTTGTGTCTTGTCAGCTTGCTCGATGACTTTGCCGTTCGCGTCGTGGATTTGCAACGTGTGGACGAGCTTGGTTGTAAAGCCGTCGCTGCCCGTCGGCACCGAGGGCACGTTACCGATCTCGACGTAAAGCGTTGCGATGCCGCCGGGAAGGAAACGGTACCCGGCGGGGAGCGGTTCGTACATGCCGTACTGCACCACACTACCGACGAAACAGGTTTTTTTGACGATGAGCGGCGCGACTCGGGCCACCATGGCCGTGGCGTCTTCGAGGTAGTTCATCAGCATCGCCGGGTCTTTCGGCGTGCCCCCACTGAGGTCCGCGTTCTGTGCCTCGGCCGTTAATGGCAACAGTAACAGAAGTAGTTCCTGGTTCGGTTTGTCGAACCGCGCGAGATGGTCGATTGCGGAATCCTGGCGATTATCCAAGTACGAACGCAGTGCGGTGATGAGTGGCACATCGGGCACGGGGCCGCGCCGGGATTGTTGGCCTTGTAGCATATTCGAAGCGAGTTCGAAGCGGTTCGGCTCTTCGAACTTCGGCGGCGCAGTCGGTGGCGTGGCCACCGTTTGGGTAGGCGTCGGCGGCACGACGATCCCCACTTGGGTGCGTTCGACGACAATCGGCACGGTCGCGTTTGCACTATCGTGGAGTGGAATTCGTTGGCCGGGAACGGCAACGAGTTCGGCGAAACGCGGCTTGGTCTGTGCGATTTGCGGTTCGGGAAGTGACACAACGGGTGCGGTGGGCGTAGGCTTTGGCGCAGCAATGAATTTCGGCGTCAGACACCCGACTAGCGGGAGAAAACCCATCGCGATGACGATGGATTTCCAGTTCGACAGCGTGTGCGGAACGCCCATCCGGTACCTCGTCAGGCTTGCGCAGGTTTGCGCAGCGAGAGGGAAATACCCCCGTTGTTCGATCCGATCAAGGCGAATCGAAAACCTCACGCCGCCTTCATGCGGAACGGGCCGACAACGGTCCCGGTGCTCGATTTCAAGCTCGATAGCTCGCGCAACGTTTGTTGCAGCACCGCACCGACGACCGAACCCGGCTCGGATTGTCGCAGCAAGCTGGCGATCTCGGTGGCCGCCCACTGGAGTTCGACGCCATCGGTGGTCGGCGACGAGGGAACGTGAGACATACGCATAGTCGTGGTCATAGCAGAGAACCTCCTTGTTCGATGCGGGTGATTGCGGAGTATCGGGATTATTTTGCCATGCGCCAAGTCCAGTTTCGCGGGAGCCGATTCTGCTTGCGAGGCAGATTTGCACGTTGTAGGATGACGAAAATCAAACGGAGGAGCCATGACGCCTGCTATGACGGACTACGGAATCGACCGACTCAGCGATGCAGACAAAATCGCACTTGCCCACGAGATACTGGGAAGTGTCGAGCAGGATTCACAAATCAGCAACGAGTGGAAGCAAGAGATCGATCGCCGTCTCGACTCACATGTCGCGAACCCGGATGCTGCAATCCCTTGGGAACAAGCCCGACGCGCAAGTGAGGGAAACCCAATCACATCCGCGCGATAGCAGAATGACAAGATCCCTCGCTTGCGCGTTTTGAAGTTGCGCAATCCTAATGTAGGGGCACCCCTTGTGGGTGCCGGGTCACACGCCAGGAGCTGGCAGGTTCATCCAGGGCACCCACAAGGGGTGCCCCTACTCTCCAGAACGCAAATAGCCTGTATTTCCAGAGAAGAATGTTCGAATTGGAAGATAGCGCATCTCCAAACTTGCGCGTCGAACTAACCCGATTCACTCCGAACAAAACCGCTCCTGGGCGTATTCGCTGTATTCGAAGAGTAGCTCTTCGCCGGGTGCGATGTCGCGGAGTGCGCGGAGGGATAGCTCGTGGCCGTCGATCACTTTTTCGAGGTTCGGCGCGTCGGAACTGTGGTTGACCATGCCCGCGAAGCCGATCGGGATGAGTAGCTGGTTGCCGACGCGGAACTTGTAGGCGTCCGCATAGGCGGTGCAACGGTCCGCGAGCGAATCGCGATCGATGAGGATGCCGAACGCCACCAGCGTATCACCCGCCTTCAATGGATGGGCCGCAAAAAGCCCGTAACCCGCATCGGTTATGAGCGATCTCGCGATGAAGAAGCGCGTATCGATTTCGCTCATGTATTTACACCATAAAGATTCTCTTCCTACGACATTATCATTACGACCAATCTTCTACAACCAAACCTGGTACCCTTTGAAAATCTCGCAGGTTTCGCGTCACTACGATGGCGTTGCGTTCCAAAGCGATTGACGCCATTCGCAAATCCATTTTGCCGACGTTGAGTTTCATTAACAGCAATTGTTCGAATCGCATTTGCGCAGTTTCTGGAAAACCGAGGATCTGAAACTGAGCTAAAAAGGGAATGTTATCCGCAAGACTCTGATAGGCTCGCTCCAAATGGTCGTGGCGATTTGTCGCACGAAGCAATGCGTACCAACCGCTCAACTGTTCTTCCACATTGATGACAGTGGTTGCCAGTTCGACTGGCAAATGAACAGCTACTTTCTGGCAAACGGCTGAATTACCGCGCTGATAAAGCGAAAGAATGTCTGTATCCAGCGCAAACAGTCTCATTGCGTTTCCACGGCGTCATCCGCTTGGCGACGGTAATCGACGATGGCTTGTTGCCATGCATCGAAAAGCGGGTTGTCTTTATACATACCCGCGTAGGGTGCTAGCGGATGTTCATCGCTTGCGATTTCGAGTGACGCAATTTCGGCTCCAACACTGAGTCGCGACTTCATCGCTTTTCGCAACTGGCCGAGCGCCTCTTCACGCGTGGCACCGTCTGCGCTCAACTCCAGGGGTTGGCCCGTCGTTGCACGGTAACCGTATGTGCCTGTTTCGATCAAAACGGGGATCTGCATTTCGCGTACTCCTCGCCAGATTTTGGCGAACCAACTTCGAGGAATAATATTGTACCCAATCGCCGCTTCGCTTTCGCAGTATCTGGCTAAAATTGCTCAAGTTAGGACAGCCGGAACATCTTGTAGATCGATGCGATTTTCGGTACAATTTAGTAATGAAGTCTGCGACGGAAACTCCTTTCATTGAATCCCAATCTCCGTTCGACGAGAAGCGTTTGTCCATTTCCATCGTTGGAACCGAAGTCGTTGTCCTGCCTGAAAATAAGTCTGCGATCCGCGCACTCGATCGCGTAGCCCGCACTCTGGCGAAAGCCGGCCGGATTCGCACGCCGTTTGCCCCGCTGACGTTGCACGGCTCGCCGGGTACGGGGAAGTCGCACTTGGCGAACGCCTTACTTCGGCTCGTGATCGACATGCCGACGGTCCGCACGGTGCAGGCGATTCCCGCGAACGACATCGACCGCGATGCCGACGAACCGATCCCGCTCATTGATGAATTCCTCGCCTGCGATCTGCTCATTATCGAAGATTTACAACACCTGCCGAAACCGTCAGCACTGCTGCTTTGCCGCCTCCTCGACCATCGCGCTACGCGCTATTTGCCGACGGTCCTGACCGCAAACGCGGGGCCAGCCGGGCTAACGTTTCTACCGCGCCGACTGACGAATCGGCTTGCGGGTGGGTTGGTCGTGCAGGTCGAATCGCTGTCGCCGAAGTCTCGCCGCGAACTCGTTACGTTCCTCGCGGACCGGCGCAAATTGTATCTTTTGCCCGAAGCGATTGACTGGATTGCGGATCGTTCGCCGGGTGGCGGGATTCGCCCCGCAATCGGGTTGCTCGAGTCGCTGAAAACGCAAGTCGGCAAGTCGCGGAAGCGGCTC
>JAYSYI010000314.1:0-1597 GCA_043727665.1 Limnoglobus sp.
ACCAGTGCCACGTCCCGTGGCCGAACCTAACTCAGCATCCGAGGGGTCACCATGCCTTCCCTCCGTTTTCTGGCCGCCATGGTCAGCACGGTACTCGCTATGTCGGCACTCCGCGCAACGCCGCTCACCGATGTCGATAGCCGCAAAGAATGGGTCGGCAAACCGCTCTCGCTGCAAGTCGCGCCAGTGTCGCTCGTTCTCAACGGACCCCGCGATGTCCGGCAACTCGTCGTCACCGGGATGTACGACAAAGCCCGCCTCCGCGATCTCACCCACGCGGTCGAAGTCTCGGTTGCACCGGCGGGCATCGTCGAACTCGGCGAAGGCTTGTTAATTAACGGCTTGAAAGACGGCACCGCAATCATCACTGTGAAAGCGGGCGGGAAAGTTGCGACCACATCGGTAACTGTCGCGAAGATGAGCGAAACGACGCCCGTCAGTTACCGCAACGATGTCACCGCCGCGATGAACGTCGGCGGCTGTAACATGGGTGCCTGTCACGGCACGCCCAGCGGCAAGAACGGCTTCAAACTCTCATTACGCGGCTTCGACCCGGCTGCCGATTACGTGCAACTCACCCGCGAACAGTTCGGCCGTCGTTCGGACAAACACGACCCGATGGGCAGTCTGATACTCCTCAAGAGCCTCGGTCGCGTGCCCCACGAAGGCGGCGCGCGATTCGGTGCGTCGAGTATACCTGCCAAGATGTTGGCGGGCTGGCTAGGCGAAGGGATGCAAGACGACCCGAGTACGCTGGCAACCGTCAAGAAAGTCGAAGTGCTGCCGGGCAACCGCGTGCAACTTGCACCCGCGAAGTGGCAACAACTGTCCGTCGTCGCAACCTTCAGCGATGGTAAAATTCGCGATGTCACCCGCCTGACCAACTTCAGCAGTAGCGATCCGGCCACCGCCGACGTGAACCCGAACGGCCTCGTCGAATTCAAGAAAGCAGGCGAAGTTGCGATCCTGAGCCGCTACCTCGAAGAACTCGTTTCCGTGCGCCTGACGTTCCTCGAACCGCGCGAAGGGTTCGCGTGGCCAAACATCGCCGAGGCGAATTACGTCGACACGCACGTGTTCAACAAGCTGAAACTGATGACGATTCTACCATCAGATTTAGCGACCGATTACGAGTACGTTCGCCGTGCATACCTCGATTCGATTGGCCGTATGCCGACCGACAAGGAAGCGAAGACGTTCCTCGCCGATGCCTCACCGACGAAGCGGACTACGCTAATCGATCACCTGCTGGCACAGCCCGAGTTCGCTGATTTCTGGGCGCTCAAATGGGCCGACGTGCTGCGTTCGAGCCGCAAGACGATTCAAGTGAAAGGTTCGTACGCATTCCACGAATGGCTACGCAGCCGCATCGCGGATAACGCTCCAATCGATGGCATCGTTCGCGAGTTACTCACCGCAAATGGCAACACGTTTAACAACCCGGCCGCGAACTATTACCGGATTGCGAAAGATCCGATGTCGCTCGCCGAGGGTACCGCACAGTTGGTACGTTCGCGACGTCATAATCGTGCGAATCAGGTGACGCATATCGAACTTCTTCGCGGCGAAGTCTTTCGCGAGTGCATCGAGTAAATCG
>JAYSYI010000315.1:0-5126 GCA_043727665.1 Limnoglobus sp.
CGTCGGTGTTTCGCGATGTGGCGGGGAAGTTGGCGGCACGAATGGCAACGGGCGAATCGCTTTCGGACTCGCTGCGTCCGGAGGCGGCGCGGTTCCCACGATTGTTCGTCGAGATGATCGCGGTTGGCGAACAAGCGGGGCGCTTGCCCGATGTCTTCGGCGAACTCGAAACGCACTTCGAAGCCGTCCACAGCATGCGGAAGAAGTTCATTCAGTCGCTGATTTACCCCGGAATCATGTACTTCGGCGCGATTCTCGTCATCACGATCATGCTGTTCGTGATGAGCATGATGGGGAACAAATCGAACCCGATCGGCTTGAGCGCCCCGCAGTTTCTGCTTTATGCAGTGGTGTTTACGGTGTTCCTCTTCGGCACGATCCGCATCATCTCGGTTAACCCCGATGCACGGGCAAAAGCCGAGTCGATCGCGCTGAACATCCCGGGCTTGAGTGCGTGCGTGCAGGCGTTCGCGCTCCAGCGGTTCGCGATGGCCGCACACATGACCATCGAAGCGGGCATGAAGGCCGACCGCGTGCTGCGGCACAGCCTGAAGGCGACCGCGAACGGCGCGTACATCGCACAGATCGATTTCGCTGCAAAAACCGTCCGCAAAGGCGACGAGATTCACGATGCGCTCTGCGGGTGCGGCCCGCGACTCTTCCCCGAGGAGTTTCTGAACGTCGTGCAAGTCGGCGAAGAATCCGGCCAACTCGCCGAGGTCATGGCGAAGCAAGCCGTGTATTACCGCGAAGAGTCGATCCGCAAAATGAAGGTGGTGTCGTCGATTGTTTCCGGGGCGGTGTACGTGCTAATCGCGGGGATGATTCTTTTTGCCATCTACACGATCTTCCAGTCGATGATGGGCGGCTACACCGACGCAATGCAAGCCGTCGACGACCCCGACAAATGGATGCGCGGCGGACGATAATTTTCACACGTGAACTATCGACCGATGCGGCGATACATCACGGCGATGCGGTCGCGGGCGATTTCCTGCCAGTGGCCCGAGTCTCGCATTGATTGTTCGAGTGGCAACATCGGCGTCGATGCCGCGACGATGGCGACTTCGAAACCGTACTCGCGGTACCAATCTTCGAACCGCTCCGGGTGGTCGCGAATCGTTTTGACGTAGTTCAACAACCAGGCGTCTCCGCACAATTCGAAGCGGTCGTCCATGAAGATTTTGAGCTTCGGCGCGTGATAGATCACAAAGCCGCCGAGGTTGGCATCGTTGTAAATGCGCGTGCCGGGTGGTACGGCGGCCGCGTAGTTTTGCAGCGGTGTAATCAGCGTGACGGGCACCAGCGACGAGTCGAGTTGCGCCAGGCCGATGCCACGGTACGTTTGCAGGCCAATCGCGGTCGTTATCGCGATCACCGGCAGTAGCCATGCGTGCCATGTGAAGGGCATCAACGGGGTCGCGACATCGCGGGCCAGTGTGTCGCCTTTTCGGCATAAATAGCTGTGCCAGAAGGTGTGCGGCCAAATGTCGGCGAGCAGAACAGTACCGGTGACAACAAACAGCGGCCCCTGCCGAATGCTCTTGATGGTCAGTGCAAACCACACTAGCGGTAGCAGCCACGTGATGCGGAACACTCGCCGTTTTGAGCCAAACAACACGATCAGATACACGACGGCGAATGCCAACACGGCTTGATCGCCGGGGCGTTCCGGGTTCAGCATCGTGTGTTCGTCGACGTACTGCGCCATCGCGCCGGAGCCGACGATACGGAACCAGGTACGCTGCATTTCGAGGCCGAACGGGTTCGCGAACATCGTCAGCGCACACATCGCCACGATGCCGAAATAGGCGAGTAATTCGCCACGATTCACACTACGTAGGAACGCCCAACCGATGCCAGCAAGTGCGAGCGTCGCCACGCCGCCGAGCATTCCACCGTGGATGTTCGTCCAAACGAGGTGCAGCGGGATGAGCAGCAACAATCGCCCGCGGCCGATCTTGCGGCGGTCGAAATCGACGATGAATGCTGCCACGATCGCCATGAACGCGATGGTGATGAGGTGCGGCCGGGCGTAGAAATGGAAACCCGCCGCCATCATGCCAAGCGACGATACAATCCCCGCCAACGGTCCGCCCATCCCGCCGACGAGCAACCGATGGAACGCCCACGCGAACAGCCCCGCCAGCATCGCCGTCATTGCCAACAATAAGCCATCGAAGCCGAATGCCGAGTGAATGATGGACATGACGACCTCGCCGCCCCACTGTTGTGGGATCCACGTTTTGCCCTCGAAGGGGAACGTGAACGGGTCGGTGGTCATGAAACCGCGTTCGCGGATGAGATCGCCAACGCGAATGTGCCAGAACGTACCCGGATCGACGAACGCGCGTGCCCGATACAAGACGGCAAGAGTCGGCCACGCCAGCAAGAAGAAACCGATTTCCGAGCGCACGATTCGCGACAAAACAGCGGCTCCGATACGGATTACCCAGTGTACGGCGAAACGTCTAACACTCAACCGCGTGAAGTATATGAGGCCGGTTTTGCAGCTGGCCTCTATGAGGCCGGGGGGACCGAGGTCACAGACCCCAGCTACAGCAATAAGACCGGGGTTACAGACCCCAGCTACAATAGCATTATGCGGTTTGCCGAAGCGCGACGGGCATATCGGGAGAGTTTTCACCGGCGAATCGGACGACCTTCTCCCACGCATCCGACGGGCACGGGTTCGACTCCGCGAGCCGGGCGAGGTCTCGCAACAAATCGGAGGTGTCGGCGTATGGGCGGTCGATTGCGACGACGTCGCCCATCGGCGATTCGGAGCCGATCTCGAGGCGGCGAATCACGGCCGTCAGTTCGGCGGGGAATGGCTTTGAGCGTGCGCCTTTGCGTCGAGAACCGAGTTGCGACCAGACGAAGGCGACTTGGCCCAAGCCGCGCAAGTCGGCCGACGGTGGTAAGTCAGTCGGCGACATTGCGTTCGGCGTCAGCCACGATGGCTCGCCGAAGCCCTGGATTTTCAGCGTGCCATCGGCGGTCAGCACGAACGACTCCGGGATCAACCGGCCATGAACGAGGCCCGCTTTGTGCGCGTGATGCAGCCCCTTTGCGGCTTCGTTTAACAAACGTAACCAGACCCCGGCGGTGGCGGCGGCGGGTGGCCAATCGGCGGACGACAACCCGGACACCCACTCTTGCAGTGCCGCCGGGCGACGTTGCACGTCGAGCACTTCCATCGTGTTCGCGAGATTCGGATGGCCCGCGCCGATCATCGTGCCGAAGCGCTGGCGGAAATCGTCCGCGTTCGCCATCTCGTTTTCGCTGAGTTGCCGCAACACGTAGACGCCGCGCGTCGGCCCGTTGGCGCGGCTCGGGTCGAACACGCGATACACGGTTTCTTTCGCCGTCGTGCGGACGCGATCGACGACGCGGAACCGCCCGAGGATCAGCCCTTCGAGGTTGCCTGCTTCGATTAGCGCGAGTTGGTAAAGCGTCACCGCACCGCTAGCGAGCAGCACTTGCCGTAACGATCGCCGTTGGCGTTGCGCCTCGGATTTCAGTGCATTTAACGTCGGTTCGTCTAATAATCCTCGCGAACGCAGGAGTTCGCCGAGTTGCACGTCGCCGGGTTCGTTCTCGGCGGGGCGTGTTAGTTCGAGCGCTTTCGCGGGTTCGAGATTTCGTGCGGCGGCGGCATTGGCGAACGACTGCGGCGCACTCGGCAGATCGGTTTCGTCGACCGTGCGACCCGCGGCGAGTTCGCGTAATTTGCGTCGGTACCAATCGCGCATATCGCCGAGGTGCCGTTCCATTTCGGAACGCTTTTCGGCAACGAGTTTTCGCTCTTGGCGAAGCTCCGTGGCTTGTCGCGCGATCTCTTCGTTCGCCGCCCGCGTTTGTTCGGCGAGCGCTTCCAACTCGGCTTGTTTTTGTTCGACGCGCGACTCCGATTGCCCCATACCCTGGCGGAGTTCGCCGACCTTCGATTGCCATTCGACGAGCTGCTGACGGAACCCCGTCACTGCCACGCGCTGTTCCGCACGGGTGCGTTCGAGTTCTTCTTCGCGCAACCGGATTCGCTCGGATTCTTGGCGAAGGTTACCGCGCGCCGCATCGAGTTCTTCGCGGGTTTGCTTGGCGTAAACTTGCAGTTCCGATAGCTGCCCGCGTAGTACATCGCGCGCCCCGGACAGCTTGTTCAGCGCGGTCTGCGCCTTGTCGTCGAGGTCCGGTGCCTGCCCGCGCAGTTCGGCGAAATGGGCCGCCACCCGCGTACGGAACGCCTCGGTTTGCTCCTGCGAATCGAGCGCGGTTTGCGTGGCCTGCGTGCGTTCCGCTTCCCATGCCGCACGCGCTTCGAACACCGCTTTCCGTTCGGCGGCGACGCTCTCACCGACTTCCTTCAGGCGTGCCACTTGTCGCGCCAACGTCGCTTCGCGTTCGCTCAACACAGCGGCTTGTTTCTGAAGCTCGGCCGTCTGTTCGTCGCGCTCCTGTTGGCTCGTCGTGGCCGTCTGGCCCTGGCGAAGTCGCTCCGCGTCCCACTCGCTGCGCTGCCGATCGAGATCGGCTTGCAGTGCGGCGAATTCTTGCGAGCGGGCATCGACTTGCTTCGCCCGTTTCGACAGTTCATCCGCACGGCGACTGAGTTGATCTTGGAACGACAATCGTGCGGCATCGGTGTCGTTGAACGCCGCTTCTCGGTCGCGCATCGCTTGGCGGTCCGTTTCCAAACGCGCCTGCAATTCCAGCATTTGCACCGCACGCGATTTCAGAATCGCCGCCTGTTCGGCGAACTCCGCCGAGCGCGTATCGAGGTCGATTTCCTTCTGGTGAATCCGCTCCTCGGCCGCGATCAGATCGTCTTTTTGGCGTTGAATCTCGTCGAGTGTCGCGGCCAGTAATGAGTTGCGTTCGAGCGACACCGTGTGCTGAACCGCGTGGTCGTCGCGGATCGTTCCGAGTTCGGCCCGCACGTGTTCGGCATCGCGCAAACGGGCATCGAGTTCGGCCCGCGAATGCTCCAATCTCACGCGGTCCGAAGCGAACGCGGCGGCTTCGTGCCGCATCTCGTCTTGCTGCCGGTCGAGCTTCGTTCGCAGTACCGCCAACACCGCTTGCTGTGCTTCGAGTTGCTCCGCACGTTCGGCCAAAACTGCGGA
>JAYSYI010000316.1:0-5123 GCA_043727665.1 Limnoglobus sp.
GGGCGGTTCCCCGTGCCGTGGGTGCTGGTCGAAGATCGCATCGCGGAACAGGCGATTGTGCAACGGCGACTCTCGTTAAAGGGGAGTCGCCTGCGGGTGTTGTTCATACGCGCGAACGGCGAAAAGACCGTCAAATACAAGCTCGTTTTCGCACTGCGCGGCTATTATCAGGTCGGCCCGATGTTCGCGGAAACGGGCGATGTGTTTGGGTTACACCGTCGGCACAAGGTCTTCACCGAACCGGTTTTCGTGCTCGTCTACCCGATGGTACTTTCGATCACGACGTTCGACTTTGCATCGACGCGGCCCATCGGCGAAATCCGTTTGGCGAACATGTTGTTCGAAGATCCCACGCGCACGGCCGGCGTTCGCCCGTACCAGATGGGCGACCCGCTGCAACGCATCAACTGGCGGGCGACGGCACGAACCGGCGTTCTGCATAGCCGCATTTACGAACCGACTTCGCTGGCCGGTGCGACGATCCTGATCGACTTCCACGCCGACGGTTACCCGAAAAAGGGCGAGCCGATCCGCTCTGAACTCGCGATCACGACAGCGGTTTCGGTGGCGAACGCGGTCGTCCTGCTGAATCAGCAGATCGGCATTGCCAGCAACGGCCGCGATGCTACGGACCGCATTCGCGAAGAAAGCCTGAAATCCAAGGACGAAACCGCACCCGAAGGCTACACGACTCGCTACGAGGCGCGATCGCAATTCGAAGAGAAATTGCAGAACGACCGGTTACGGCCGGTGATCGTCGAGACGCGCCGCGGGTACGATCAGTTTCATAAAATCCGCGAAACGCTGGCAAGACTCGAACAAACCGATGGCCGTACTTTCGCCGATTTCCTCATCGAAATGTCGCCCCGACTGCCACGCGATGCCACGATCATTGCGGTGCTGCCCCGCGTAACGATTGAAACTTCGGTCGCTCTGGGTCAGATGCGCCGACAAGGTTTCGCGATCTCGGCGATCCTCATCGGCCTCGCCGACGACGGCAGCGATACCCGCGTGGTGGCCCACGGAAGGCTCATCGCCGAAGGCATCCGCGACGTGCGCTACGTCAACTCCGAGCAAGACATTATGGCCCTCGGCGACCGCAACGCCATACCCACCCCCGCCGACTATGCATTTTCAGCGGAGCTGGCATAGCCATGGGAGTCTCCCACCGGGATTAACCCGGACGGCTCGTAAATACTCACAAACCAGAGTAAGACAGACGCGATGAAACGGTCTTTGCTGGCTTACGCGCAACTGTTGCGGTTGCCGAATGTGTTTACGGCGTTCGCGGACATTGCAATGTCCGCGTGTGCGGCGGGGTACGTCCTCGGGGCGTTCGACACGTTCGTGCTGTTGCTGATCGCCTCGGGCAGTCTCTATTGTGGCGGGATGGTTTGGAACGACATTTTCGATCGTCGAGAAGACCGCAAGACGCAGGCGTTTCGGCCGATACCGTCGGGGCGCGTGCCGTTGCGGAACGCGGTGGGGATCGGCATAATCGCGTTCGCGATGGGCATAGGTTGCGGTGCGATTGCGAATGTACCACCAGAGATATTGATCGCGTTACCGGCGATGATTCTGCTTTACAATGCGTGGCTGAAACACACGCCGTTCGGCCCCGTGGCAATGGGCGCGTGCCGGTTTTTGAACGTGCTAATGGGCTTATCCGTAAGCGGTTTGGATATCTGGACGGAGCCGAACTTACACCTCGCGGCGACGACGGGACTCTACATCGTCGGCGTCACGTGGTTCGCGCGAACCGAAGAAAGCACCTCGGCCCGCCGGAGTTTGATCGCGGCCAGCGTCGTCATTTTTGCCGCCATCGTGCTGGCCGTGACGGTGCCGAGCCATCAGACGGCGGGGCAAGGCACGGTGTTCTTTCCGTACCTGTTGGTGGCGTTCAGTTTCCTCATCGGCGGGAAGCTGATTGCCGCAATACAACAACCCGGCCCGAAGCCCGTGCAAGCCGCAATCAAGCGTTGCATCCTCGGCCTCATCGTGTTCGATGCGATTCTCGCCACGGCGTTCGTCGGCCTGCCGGGGCTACTCATACTAATGCTGTTGCCACCGGCGTTGTGGCTCGGAAAATGGGTCTATTCCACGTAAACTTTGAGGTTCCCGATATGTACCGAATGCTGTTAATCGGAGGCATCACTTTGGCCATCACTGCCGGTTCTGCGACTGCGGACCCCGAAACGACCGCAAAAGCGCGTGTGCTGATTGATGCACACGTGAAGGTGATTCGCCCGCTCGAAATCGTTGTGGGGAAAGCCTGGTGGGACGCGAATACGACTGGCGATAAGGCGGCGTTCCAGAAGAAGGAAGATGCGCAAAACCGGCTCGATGCGGCCCTCGCAAACGCTGCGACCTTTGCCGAATTGAAAGCACTCAAAGACGCCACGGCGAAAATCGACGATAAACTCGTCGCGCGGCAAATCGAGTTGCTGTACCTGATGTACCTCGAAAAGCAGGTCGATCCGGCGCTTTTGAAGCAGATGACGGCCAAGGCGAACGCGGTCGAAGCGAAGTTCAACGTCTACCGTGCGAAGGTCAACGGCCAGGAACTCGCCGATAGCAAAGTGCGCGAACTGCTAAAGAGTTCGACCGATTCGAACTTGCGAAAGACCGTGTGGGAAGCGAGCAAAGGCGTTGGCAAAGATGTCGAAGCGGACTTGAAGGAACTCGTGAAGTTGCGGAACCAGGCGGCGACGCAACTCGGCTTTAAGAACTTCCACGCGATGATGCTGTTTATCAACGAGCAAGAGGGCGTCGAACTCGTGAAGCTATTCGACGAACTCGACGATCTCACGCGCGAACCGTACGCGAAAGCGAAAGCCGAGATCGACGAAAAACTCGCCGCGAACGCGGGTGTCAAAGTCGCAGATTTGATGCCTTGGCACTACCACGATAGCTTCTTCCAAGAATCTCCGGCCGTGTTCGATGTCGATCTCGATCAGCCATTTAAGACGGCGGACATTCTCGAAATGTGCCGGAAATTTTACGCGGGGATCGATCTGCCAATCGACGACGTGATCGCACGCAGCGACCTGTACGAGAAGAAGGGAAAGTCCCCGCACGCCTTCTGTACGGACATCGACCGCGAAGGCGATGTGCGTGTTTTGGCGAACATTACCGCCACCGAATATTGGGCGAGCACGATGCTCCACGAACTCGGGCACGCGGTGTACAGCAGCAAGAACATCCCGCAAACGGTGCCGTACGTGCTTCGCGGCGAAGCCCACATTCTGACCACCGAAGGCGTCGCGATGCAGTTTCAGAAGTTCTCAAAGTCCCGTGCATGGCTCGAGAAAATGGGCGTGAAGGTCGAGGACCCCGCCGCGTTCGATGCGACGTCCACGAAGGTACTTCGCAACGAACTGCTGATTTTTAGCCGCTGGTGCCAGGTGATGTTGCGGTTTGAAAAAGCAATGTATGAGAACCCCGACCAGGACTTGAACAAACTCTGGTGGGACTATGTCGAAAAGTATCAACTTCTGAAGCGCCCCGCCGGCCGCAACGCCCCGGACTACGCGAGCAAGATCCACATTTGCTCCGCACCGGTGTACTATCACAACTATATGATGGGCCAATTGTTCGCGTCGCAGGTTCACCACACGATCGCAAAGGAACTGTACGACGGGGCCGCACCCAGCAGCGTAAATTACATCGGCGACAAGCGCGTCGGTGGGTTCATGAAGGCGAAGATTTTCGAACCGGCCCGCACGCTGAACTGGCGCGACCTGATGAAATTCGCCACCGGTGCGGAACTGAGTGCGAAGGCATTTGCGCTCGATTTCCAGACGAAGTAATTCTCGTGGCACGGCAGGATCATTCTTCGTTCCCAATCCGAGGCTGCTGTGAACGCACACGTCGTAAGTGCTTTGTCCTTGGAAAGAATGGTGACCGCCGAGGAGAAAGTCTGTTTACAAACATACGTTGGGGATCGACGGTGCTTTCGTTCTTCATTTTCTGGTAGCCGCAGGTCATTAGCAGACCAATGACCTGCGGCTATCAGAAAAGCGGTTTTCGCCTTTGTGCGAAGTATCGGTTTCAGCCGTACGAAGTCTATCACCGATTGACCGTCAGATTCTCGGCGGCGGTCGTGGGGCGTCGGCCACGGAGCCAGTTGACGAGCGTGCTTGCCAATCCTTTTGCCGATTCGACGCGATGGTGCGGATACGCTAGGGCATGCCAATAACAGGCGAGTGCGGTGCGGAGTTCGGTCCCGCGCATCACCCAGCCGAGCGTGCGCCACGTCGAGGCGTAACCGTGGGCGATGGCTGCCGGGGAGACGCCATCGCGGGCGGTATACATGATCGAAAACGCCGTTGCCACGCGGTCCGCGAGCTTGCTGGAAAGATTTCCGTGCCCCGTGCGGTACAACACGAGCGGTTCGGGCACGTACTCGAATGCGTACTGTTTCGCGACGCGCAACCAGAGGTCGTAGTCGATTGAAAGATCGCAACGCGGGTCGAATCGGCCGACTTGCTCAAACGCACATCGCCGCACGATTGCGGATGAGAAGCAGACGAAATTTTGCACGAACATTGCATCGAGTACGCGGCCACGTGGTGGCAACGGTCGCGGCGGATTCGGTAAGCGGTTGCCATTTTCGTCGATCAATTCACGCAGCGAAAAGACGACGCCCACCTCCGCACGGGTGAACATCGCGAGTTGGCGTTCGAGTTTCGTGGGCAGCCACGCATCATCCGCATCGAGGAACGCGATGAACTCGCCGCGTGCCATCGCGATGCCGAGGTTTTTCGCCCGCGACTGCCCGAGTTGATCCGAACGCAGATAGCGAATCCGCGAGTCGTGCAAGTACGGTTTCACTGCCAGCGGGGTGTCATCGCTGGAGCCATCATCGACGATGATCAGTTCCCAGTTCGCGTACGTCTGCGCGATCGCCGACTCAACCGCCACCGGCAGAAAGCGAGCGTAGTTTTTCGCAGCCATCACGATCGAGATTTGCGGTGTCATACCGTCAGTGCTCGCGCGTGATCGGGGGCGACTTTCGAGATACAAAAGCGATATTTGCCCGATTTCTCTTGCGGAATCGCGTCGACTAATTCGAGATCGTAGCCGACGGTGGGGCCGAACGTTTCGCGCACGAGTGCGGTGAT
>JAYSYI010000317.1:0-5111 GCA_043727665.1 Limnoglobus sp.
AGAGCAATCGGTCGTCGGGTGGCGTGAGGAACAGCACGCGAACCTGTTGGGTAACGAACGCGAATTCGCTCGGCAATTGATCGCGATTCACCCACAAGGGGAGTCGCGGATTGGAAGCCACACGTACGTCACACGCGATGAGATGATCGAGAATCCGCGCGAGGTGCCACTCGGAGATCAAGTAAAGCGCAGGCTGTTTTTCGCGCAAAATCCGTTCGAGTTCGACGGGGTTATCGCGAAGGGGTGGTATCAATTTCGGCTCCGAAAAACTATTACTGCGATATCAAACGGCCTTCGGCCATTTCGAATCGTTTCGGGAAGGTTCTCGCGAGATCGGCACTGTGCGTGACGACGATCAGAATCGTGTTCTGCTGACGGTGCATCTCGAATAGCAACTCGCCGATCGCCTGTGCGTTTTTGTGGTCGAGGTTCCCCGTCGGTTCGTCAGCTAACAGCAGCGGCGGCTTCAGCACAAGGGCGCGGGCGATGGCGACTCGTTGGCGTTCGCCGCCGGAAAGCTCGGCGGGGCGATGGTCGAGTCGATCCGCGAGGCCGACGCGAGTCAGTAATTCGCGTGCGGTGCGTTCGACATCGGCCCGTGAAACTTCGCTTTGTACCAGCGTGGGAATGAGCACGTTTTCGAGGACCGTGAACTGTGGTAACAGGTGATGATCCTGAAACACGAAGCCGACTTTCCGATTGCGGAACGCGGCAATTTGCACCTCGGACAGCGTAAATGGGTTTTGGCCGTCGAGTTCCATCGTGCCGGAAGTCGGGCGATCCAGCGCACCGAGAATGTGCAGCAGCGTACTTTTTCCGGAGCCGGAAGGGCCGGTAATCGCGACGGCGTCGCCGGGGTTCAACTCGAACGACACGCCGGACAGCACGGGTAGTGTGCCGCTCCGGGTGATGTAGTCTTTGTGTAAATTCGTCGCAATCAGCGGCATCATCACCCTTTCGAGAAGGCACCGGGCGGGCGGGGGACATCGGCGGTCAGCGCCAGTGTGCCGAGGCCATAGAAGGTATATTCGACGTCGGGCCGTTCATCCCAGAGGCCGCCAATGAAGCCGCCTCGCGGTAGTTCGCACGAATCGGCATAATCGCGAATCGCGTTCAAATTTAGCTTCTTTTCCTGACCAAGTTGGAACAGCGTCCACGATGCGGTAAACGTGGAGAGTAGGTCGGCGGCGGGGATTCGGTCGTTCGCGCGGAACCCGCCTTCGAACGGCGAGGGCAGTGCTGCAAGGAAATCGCTGACCGCCATCGTGGCTTCGGGCGACATGGCTTTCGCGATTTGTAACAGCCCCACACCGGCCGCTGTCGGGTTCGCGCCGCTGCGTTTCATCGGTGCAATTTCGACGTAGCCCCCGTCGGGCCGACGTCGCGAATTCACGAATGCGACGACGTTTTCGATGTTTGGAATCGGCCGATCCAGAAGTTGCAAACAGAGCGCCACGAGGAAGCTGGTGTATGTGCTACCTGCGGGGGCACCGGGCACTTTCCCGTAACCACCGTCGGGTGTGCGGAAGGTTTCGAGCATCGCGACGACGCGATCTTTCCAGTCGGCGGGCGCTTCGGCGAGAACGTCCGGCCCACCGCCGAGCGGGACGAGATACGTGCCGACGATCAGCGAAAAGAAATCGACGACGCCCGTGGAGCGGTTTATTTGCGAGCGGAGAAACCCAGCGGCACGGTCGCACAGTTCCGGGGTCAGTGCTTGCATGACGGCCAGCGAACGCATTGCGAAACCGGTGTAATACAAGTCCGAACCGCCCTCGCGCCCCGGCCAGCCGCCATCGGAACGTTGCTCGGAAATGAGGTAATTCGTGTGCCGTGCCCGCGTCTCTTCAGGGAGTTTTTCCACGCCATCGATCAACCGAAGTGTTAGTCGCGTCAGGTACGGCAGGTCGTCCGGCATCGCTCGGATTCTTTACTGTTCGAGTTTCGCACGGATCGCAGCGGGGATTTCGATCGACTCGATATGCACTGGCCCACCCGCGCGGCAGAACACGCTCGTGATCCGGCCGACCGCAATCGCATCGTCGCCACGAGTGAAATCGAAGCGGTAAGAGATCGACTTTGTGCCGATCTTTTCGATCGTCACCGCAATGTTGAGGAGGTCTTCAAACTTCGCCGGTTTTTGGAAGTCGCACGCCGCCGAGACACGCGGGAAGCCATAGTGCGAATCTCCATCGAACCACATCACGGTCAGCCCACGCGAACGCAGGAAGTCGGACTCGGCGGCTTCCATGTATTGGAAGAAATTCGCAAAGTGAACGATGCCCGCCATGTCGGTATCACCGAACGCGACGCGACGGGTGGTAGTGAAGCCTGTTGCCATAATGGGCATTCTATTCGCTCACGCCGTGACAGGCTTTTGTCCGCGAACGTATTCGTGCAGAAGTCGCTCGGTCTGCTCCGCCATCGCCCCAGAATGGAAATGCATCGCCACCGCGTCTCGCCCCTTTTGTGCCATCGTTTCACGCAAATCGGTATCGTCGAGGATGCGGCGCAAACCGAGTGCGAGCGCCTGCGGGTCGTTTGGCGGCACGAGCAAACCGGCGCCGGTTAACTCGATCAATTCGGGGAACGACCCGTGTGCCGGTTGCACGACGGGCACCCCATTCGCCCACGCTTCAAGCAGGTACAGCCCCTTCGGTTCGTGGTAAACCGTCGGTACTGATAGCACATCGATGCTGTTCAGGAAGCGAACTTTGCTCGCGTGGTCGGGGCTTTCGATGTACTCGAATTGGTCGCGCAGGCCCGCTGTTTCGAGTTCTTTTATCTGTTCGGCGAAGTATGCGCGATGGTTCTCGCCGAGCCAACCGGAAGCCCGAAGTCTGTATGGCGGGCTGCCTGGTTTTTTTCGTAACTGGATGAACGCATCGATCAGGTTGTGGAAGCCTTTCTCCGGACAGATGCGTGCGAAATAGCCAATGCGAAGTGCGGGAACCGGCTCAGGCAGGCGCGTGCCGCCGTGGCCGCGGAGCGAAATGCCGGGGTAGACGATGTGGACTTTCTTGCGGTCGATCTGCAAGTATTTTGCCATGTCGTTCGCGTAAAATTCGCTCGTGCTGATGAAGCCATCGAACGACAAACTGTTTGTGCGAATCAGTTCGAGGCAGATTTTGCGATCTGCTTCGGGGAGGGCTTCGAGGAAAATATCGTCGCCTTGGAGCGTTGCCAGAATTGGCACGTTCAACTCCGCTTTCAGTTGTGGGGCGATGCCGGAGAGCAACACGTTCGTGAGGATGATGACTTCGGGTTGAATCTCGGTTTTCATCCAGTCGATCAGCTTTTGCAGCTCTTTGCGTTGGTTGCCGTCTTGCCCTTGCAGCATTGAAATCGTCAGGCTGCCGAGCACGCTATATGGCGTTCGCGAGGCAAACCGCGACACCAACTTTAGCAATCGAGGGAAGTCCAGCAGGCGGTCGAATAGCCGAGGCGTGTGGCGGAACAGTCGCGATTTTTGCTGGAGGAAGACGTTGATACCGCCGAAGAACACACGTTTCTGGCTGGCGTCGGGGTCATCAGTGCGGATCGGCGTATACGTCGGGATGAGTAGCGCATCGTGGCCACGTTCGATAAGCGCACTGACGAGCGCATTGTCCCGCATGCAGCTACCGCAGTACATGCCCGCCGCCCCCGCCGTGATGAAAGCAATTCGCATCGGTGACTCACGTCTCCTGTTGGAGATTCCTTACCTGATCTTCGCTCACGATTGGCTTGCTGGCGTCGATGAACATCCATGCGATCACGCCGAGGAAATAGACCGCACCATAAAGCACGAAGCAATAGATCATCCAATTGGAAGTGCCGTCTTTACTGTAGGAGTCTTCGATTTGTCCCGTAACGAGAATCCCCGTTACCGCACCGAAGAGATTGCCCACCATGTTCATCGTTCCGGAAACGGTGGCGGCGTAACTTTGGCCGATGTCCTGACACGTCGCCCATGCGGGGGCCATCATCAAGTCGTTCATGAAGCCCATGAGAATGATAAAAAACGCGAACAGCCAGAGGTTCGACGGGTCGTACCACTTGACCCCAGCCGCGGCGAGGTAACACAACCCCGCGCCGCCGTAGCCGACCATGCCGAGTAACCGACGGCCCCACTTGCGGTCGCCCGTTCGGCGAATGTACTTGTCCGAAAGGATGCCACCGAGCAAGCAGCCGAGCATACCGACGAGTAACGGCATCCCGCTAAGCAGTGCCAGCAGGATTTTGCCGCGATCCGTGGCGTTCCACTCTTTGAACTCCGCCTTCAGTGCGGTGGGCAAGTTGTACATCATGAAGTACCAGCAAAAGTTGGTCACAATGTACATGAGGCAGACTGCCCAAAGGTTGCGCGACGTGAAGATCACCTTCCATGGGATCGATTTCGGTGTACTCGAAACGGCCGTGCGACCCCGTTCGATCATCTCGAGTTCGATGGCATTCACCGCCGGGTGTTCGCTCGGCTTGTTGCGGAAGAACAGGAAGAACGCGACACACCAAAGCACTGCCACCCCCGCGAATAGCCACATCGCTTCCCGCCACGACAGCCCGCCGATTTCGACGAGCAGCACCCACAACAACGGCGTCAGCCCGCCCATGAAGCGTGCGGACATCCAGACGATCGACTTCGCGAATCCGCGATCTCCCACGGGGAACCAGTTGTAGAGCGCCTTCGAGATATTCGGGAACGCCCCTGCCTCGCCGACGCCGAAGAGAAACTGAATCAGCATCAGCCCGTAGAAGCCGACGTAAATGCCGCTGAAGGGCAGTGTGGTAGCTGTGAACCCGGTCAGCGCTACGAATGCCGACCACCAGACGACGACACGGAGAAGTGTCGAACGCGGCCCGCGCGTATCACCGAGCCAACCCGACGGAATTTCGAACAAAGCATACGCCAGTTGGAACGCCATCAGCACGTAAAAGAACTTCGACGAATCGACGTTGAGGTCGGCCATGATTGCTTTTTTCGCGCTGCCGTTCGCGGCACGATCCATGTACGTGATCATGGCAAGCAAGCAGAGCATGAACAGCATCGCATAGCGAACGCGGGTCGGTTTGAGACTCGCGTGCGCTGGGGGAGAAGTGATGTCGTTCATGGGTGTCCGGCAGAGGGTGGG
>JAYSYI010000318.1:0-5108 GCA_043727665.1 Limnoglobus sp.
CTCAACTCGCGAAATGGATTGGAGTGGCCACGCGTTCGCGGTTCCGCAAAACAGACACTGTTAGCGGAACGCACTCAATGACCACCCGGGAATCGCAACATGGCTGAAACGCTCGAATTTAAGGCCGAGTTGAAGCAACTGCTTCACCTCATCACGCACTCGCTGTATTCGGACCGCGAGATTTTCCTCCGCGAGCTCGTCAGCAACGCCAGCGATGCAATCAACAAGTGTCTGTTCGATTCGCTCGCAAACGAAGATAAGCTCGAAGACAATAAAGATTGGAAGATCCGGATCGCCGCTGACGAGGAAGCGAAAACCCTGACGATCTCGGATAACGGCATCGGCATGTCCCGCGAACAAGTGATCGATCACCTCGGCACCATCGCGAAGTCTGGCACGAAGGCATTTCTCGATGCCATCAAGCAGAAACAGCAACCCGATGCGCCGGGGCTGATCGGCCAATTCGGCGTCGGCTTCTACTCGGCGTTCATGGTCGCCGACACCGTCACTGTCATCACCCGCACCTTCGGCAACCCGAGCGAGGGCAGCAAGTGGGTATCCGACGGCCAAGGAAGTTTCACGATTGAAACCGTCGAGAAAGCCACGCGCGGCACCGAAGTGATTTTGTCGCTCAAGGAAGACGCGCAGATGTTCCTCGACCCGTACAAGCTCAAGCAGCTCGTGCGGAAATTCTCAGACTTCATCGAACACCCGGTGGTGATGGATTCGACCGAAGAAGTCGAAGGGAAAACCGAAACGCACGAAGAAACGATCAACAACCGCAAGGCGATTTGGCTGCGTCCGAAAAACGAGGTGAAGCCCGAAGAGTACGACGAATTCTACAAGCAAGTCAGCAGCGACAACGTCGCACCAGCGAAGGTGATGCACTTCAGCATCGAAGGCAGCACCGAGTTCAAGGCACTCTGCTTTATCCCAGCACAGAAGCCGTTTTCGTACGACTGGCAGGAGCCGAAAGCGGGGCTACGGCTGTACGTGCAGCGTGTGCTGATTATGGACAAGTGCGAGGAATTGTTGCCGCCGTACTTGCGGTTTGTGTCGGGGGTGGTCGATGCTGCCGACCTGCCGCTGAACGTTTCCCGCGAACTGCTTCAGCAGAACCCGCACCTCGAAACCATCCGCAAGAACGTCGTGCGGAACGTGCTTTCGGGCCTCGATGGCCTGAAAAACATGGACTACGAGAAGTACACGACGTTCTACCGTGGCCTCGGTTCAATGCTGAAGGAAGGCCTGGCGCGCGACTGGGGCAACCGCGACAAAGTGGCCGATTTGTTGCTGTATGAGTCGATGAATACGGAAGCCGGTTCGTACACGACGTTCGCGGACTATGTGGCGAAGATGCCCGAAGGCCAGCCGCAAATCTTCTTCCTGACGGGCGAGAACCCCGAACTGTTACGCCGTTCGCCGTACCTCGAAACCTTCAAGGCCAAAGGCTACGACGTGCTCCTAATGAGCGAGCCGATCGACGAGTTCGTGATTCCGCAATTCGGCGATTACAAGGGCAAGAAACTGCAAGCCGTCGATCGCGGCGACTTGAAGGAAACTGGCGACGAGATCCCCGCCGATGTGGCCGAGTCGTTCGCGAACTTGATGAGCGCACTGAAGATGAAGATCGCGGAGATTTCCGATGTGCGTCTGACGAAACGACTCACGGAGAGTGCGGCGTGCCTCGTGGCGCAAGCGGGCGGCATGACCGCGAACATGGAACGGCTGATGCGAAAATACGGCGAACAACCGGCCGAGAACAAGCGGATTCTCGAACTGAACCCCGAGCACGCCGCCGTGAAATCGCTACGGGAGATTCATACCGCGAACCCCGACGACCCAAGAGTCGAATCGTTCGCCCGGTTGTTGCTCGATCAGGCCGTGATCGCCGAAGGCTCGAAGATCCTCGATCCCGTCGGTTTCGCAAAGCGGATCAACGACTTGATGGCGGGCCAAGCGAAGCACTGAGCAATAAATAATCGCCCGGAGGCATTGTCCGGCCAGCCCGCAGCGCGAGCAAGGGGCTTCCACTAACGATAAACGTCCTCTCCTTGCTTGCGCTGCGGGCTGGCACGATTAACAAAGCGAAAAACTGACACAATTGTTCCCGCCTGCACTGAAAACTATTGCCAATCTGTTAATGGAGAATTTCCACAGCAGATTGGTTTTCAGTTTGTAAGCGTGCCGGGAATGTGGAGGTATATGATGTTGTGCGTTCAATTTGTCTGACCGGCGCAAAAGTCTCAATCGTGCATTTGGGTAGCACCAAACGATTCGTCCCAGGCCAGAAAACCGAGGCGAAACTAAGGGGCAATTTCCTTGAATTCTTCGCGCAGTTCCTGGACTTCGTTCTATCGTTGGGCAGAGTTAACTGCTTAGTTTGTAACCACCGCACGGAGCAGAACGATGCTCAGCTTGACGATACTTTCTCTGTCAATCGCCCTGACCCTCGCTTCGCTTGCGATCTTGTGTGTCGTCGCGACTCGCGATTCGGTCCTCAACCCCGCGATGGTCAACCCGTTCTGCACGCCGACGATCACCGATCCGACCTCGGAGACGATGGCAATATCCAGCATGGACAGCACGCTCGCTGGAGACTGGCAGATGGTCGAACTTTCAAACCTCACGCACGTCGAAGATTTGCTCGACAACTTGGAAATTCACAACATCCGCCACAAGGAAGTCGAAATCCTCGGCAACGACAAGTTCGTCGTCCGCTGGCGTTGAGATCGCAAAACACGCACACAACCAACGGCCCGTGAGGTAAATCTCGCGGGCCGATTGCATTTCTCGCACGCTTAGCTACAAGTCGGCTCGCACCTTTCGTACACTTGCCCTTCCACTGCCACGTTCTGACTTCCTTCCCGGACGGTCCCGATGCTATTCAAACTTTCGGCGATGATGTTCCTGCAAATTTTCATTTGGGGAGCCTGGTTCATCCTGACGTTCAGTTACATCGGTGCGCGCGGCCTCAACTTCACGGAAGACCAGCAGTTCATTATCACATGTGGGTTCCCGGTCGCATCGCTGATCGCGCTATTCGGGCTTTCTTCGCTTGTAGACCGAAAATTCGCGGCTGAGAAATACATGGCGGGGGCGCACCTCGTCGGCGGCCTGTCGATGATCGGCCTCGCGTTCGTGACGGACTTTCCCTCGTTCGCGGCGCTGATGTGGCTGCACTGCATCGCATATGTGCCGACGGTATCGGTCGCGAACTCGATCACGTTCGCGAACTTGAAAGACTCTTCGCAGTTCGGCAAAGTCCGGCTCTGGGGCACCATCGGTTGGATTGCCGCGAACTGGCCGTTCTTAATCATCCTGACCGACTGGGCGCGCATCCCCGCCGGCTCCGAAACGCTCGCGTTCCTAGACCCCAAGTATGGCAAAGCCGACGATGCCTGGCGGAACGGCGTCACAATGGCGTACATCATGGGTGGCGTTGCGTCTCTGATACTGTCAGTTTTCAGCCTGACGCTCCCGCACACACCGCCCAAAGCGAACGCAACGGGCCTGCCTGTGCTGAAAGCATTCGCATTGTTAAAGAAGCCGTTCATCCTCGTGCTGTTCCTTGTGACGTTCATTGATGCCGCCGTTCACCAATCGTACTTTCTCACGATCGAAAGTTACCTCACCGAAAAGGTCGGGCTGGCAGCTGGGTTGGTCGTACCGGTGACGAGCCTCTGTCAGATTGCGGAAATCTTTACGATGCTGATGCTCGGCTGGTTTTTGAAGCGAGCCGGTTGGCGGACGACGATGATTATCGGCATCCTCGGTCATGCCGTGCGCTTCGCGGTGTTCGCGTATTTCCCACAAACCGTACCCGCAATTTTGGTGAACGTGCTGCACGGCATCTGTTACGCCTTCTTCTTCGCCACCGTATACATTTTCATCGATGCCTACTTCCCTACCGACATTCGAACGAGTGCGCAAACGCTGTTCAACTCGGCGATCCTGGGCTTCGGCTACATGTTTGCGAACTATGTCGTGTTCAAACAACTGATTCCGAAATACAAGGTCGATGGCAAGCTCGACTACGCATCGTACTTTATGTGGCCGATGGGGGCCGCGCTCGTCGGATCGGTGTTGTTATTGTTGTTCTTCCACCCGCCGAAACCGGTCGTGGCCGAAGCGGGTACGAGTGCCGCCCCGCATTGAGTTGCGTTAGTCAATTTCTATCCTCGTTTAGCCGCGCCGCGTAGTCTTCGGAGCGAAGCGCGTGGACGCGTGTTATCGGACAACATCGTAATTTTCACTTGAGTTCACGCCTCGCGCTTCGCTACGCAAAGCCTGCGCGGCGCGGCTAAACCAATCCCGAATATGCGGAACCGATTCTGCGGCATTCGATTCCATGAGGCGGGCTGATTTCTTGTTCTTCTGCGTCGTGCAGATAGGATAGCCTGGTATCGATGGAATTCGCTCCTTCGCCCGTTGGACCCTCACTCAGGACACCTAATGGCTTCGCCACTGACTGTGGTCATTTTCGGGGCATCCGGCGACCTTACGTCGCGGAAACTGATCCCCGCACTGTACAACTCCGACCGCAAGAATCGCCTCCCCGCAGAGGCCAAGATTCTCGGCGTCGCGCGCAGCGCCTTCACGACGGAACAGTTCCGCGAGAAAATGAAAGCGAAATTCATCGAGTATCACAAGGATCAGTTCGATCCGATCGTGTGGGAACGCTTCGCGGCGCGGCTGCACTACGTGTCCGGGGATGTCGGCGAGAATGCGGCCCCGCTTCAGGCGTGGTTCAAGGAACACGAAGGCGAGAGTGGCGGCCGACGCTTGTATTATCTGTCCGTGAAGCCTGAGCTTTACCCGAGCCTGAGCCGCGGCCTCGGCGCTATCGGTTACAACAAGGAAATCGGTGGCTATCGCCGCCTGATCGTCGAGAAGCCGTTCGGCCACGACATGGAGAGCGGTAAGGAACTCAACGCGATTCTACACGAGAATTTCCGAGAAGATCAGCTATACCGCATCGACCACTACCTCGGTAAGGAAACCGTCCAGAACATCATGATCTTCCGGTTCGCGAACACGCTGTTCGAACCGCTTTGGAACTACCAGTACATCGATCACGTGCAGATTACCGTTGCGGAAACGGTCAC
>JAYSYI010000319.1:0-1589 GCA_043727665.1 Limnoglobus sp.
TCGGGGTCGCGTGCGGTTTGGTGCATCCGATTCAGCGCGTTCAATAGGTCAAGTTGCTTCCGCTGCGCGGGTCCGCTCAAGGACTTGTTGCGAATGTTCTCCAACAGCTTTTCGGGGTCCGAGTGTCGCGTATCGACGTATGTTCCTTGGAAGATTCCGGGCAGGAACGCGGACTGCCAGTTCTGCGATTCCATCAGTGGCATTCCACCGGGGCACATCGTCACGTATGCGGGCAAGTTCTGGTTCTCCGTGCCGAGGCCATACGTCACCCACGAACCCATACTCGGCCGCACCAGTCGCGATTCGCCGGTGTTCATCAGCAGGAACGATGGCTCGTGGTTCGGCACGTCGGCGTGCATCGAGCGGATCACGCAAATGTCGTCGATGTGCTTCGCGGTGTGCGCGAAAATCTCGCTGACTTCGATGCCGGACTTGCCGTACTTCTGGAACTTGAACGGGCTGGGGAACGCGGCACCGGTGCGCCGCTCGGTGGCGAGATTGCCTACGGGCAGAGCCTTTCCTGCGTATTTCAGCAGTGCGGGCTTCGGGTCGAACGTGTCGATTTGGCTCGGGCCGCCGTTCGCGAAAATGTGAATGACGCGCTTCACCTTGGCGGGGAAGTGCGGCAGTTTCGGCAGCAACGGGTTCGAATTGTCCGCACCCGCTTCGGCTAGTAACGGCGCGAGTCCGAGCAAGCCCATGCCGACGCCGCAACGGGCCAGCATCTCGCGTCGTGAGGGAAACATTGTGCTCATCGCATCACCGTAGTTTTGGTCGTAAAAATCAGTCGACGAAAGCGAACTCGTTGCTTAGCAGCAACACCTGCGCGAGTTGCGCCCAGATGCCGTAAGCATTCGCGGGTGTCGCCTCTTCGGTCGCGAACGGTTGCACCGTGGCCCACTCGGTTGCCGTCGGGTTTCGGCCGAGGATGATGCGATAAATCGCGGTCACTTTCGCCTCGGGTGTCTTCGCTTGTGCCACTTCGGGGCGGGCGGCGACCGCGGCCGCTTGCGACATCGCGAACGGGCTGTTCATGAGGAACAACGATTGCTGCGGCACCGTCGTTTGAAAGCGTTGCGGCGAGTGTTGTTCAGGGCTGGCAAAGTCGAACACGCGGAAGGTGCCTGGCAAGTTCTGGCGATCCACGAAGCCATAGATCGCACGACGTTTCGCGAACGGTTCGGCAAATAGATTCACGGAACGCCCCCCAACCACCTTCGTATCGAGTGCGCCGGCGGCGAACAGGAAGCCGTCGCGCATGATCTCGAAATCGGTCCGCGTGCGGTTCATGCGGGCGAGCCAGATATTTTCTGGATCGCGGGCGGCGGCATCGGGCAACACGCGGCTCGATTGACGATACGCTTGCGATGTCAAAATCCGCCGGTGAAGCGTCTTGATCGACCAACCTTCGCTCGTGAAGCGTTTCGCGAGATAGTCAAGCAGTTCCGGATGGCTCGGAAGTTCGCCGCGCAAGCCGAAGTTGCTCGTGCTACTAACGAGGCCTTGTCCGAAGTGGTGCATCCAGACGCGGTTGACGAACACGCGCGCGGTCAGCGGGTTGTCCGCACTCGCGATCGACGTGGCCAACT
>JAYSYI010000320.1:0-5103 GCA_043727665.1 Limnoglobus sp.
GCGAGTTCAGTTTCGCGCTCGCACGGCGCACCGTAACTCGAACCATCGTGAATCGCGGCAATGACCGCTTCAACGACCGCCGGGTGCGAATGCCCGAGAATCATCGGCCCCCACGAACCGATAAAGTCCAAGTAGCGGTTGCCATCGACATCGTAGAGGTATGGCCCCTCGGCCCGCGCGATGAAAATCGGACTGCCACCGACACCGCCAAACGCCCGCGCGGGACTGTTGACCCCACCCGGAATTCGCATTTGTGCTTTCGCAAACGCCGCCGCACTATTCGGTCGAAGCTTGCCACTCGGCAGAGACATATCGTTCGCTCCAAATTGCAGTTGGTCGCTTGTTATCTTTATCCCGAAAGGATTTCAGCCATTAGCCCCAGGTCGCGTCCGCGCACCTGGGGTACGAGCAAAATATCAATCGACCCCAGTGGGGGCGTAGCGGTATCCCCCCGTCGTCCACAGCGATATTCACAATGGAATCCACATCATATATGCATTTCGCACGCCTGAGAGGAAACCGCTTCATGCCCTTCGGGGTCTGTGGAGATTGGCTCAGTCCCTGGGTGCGCGGAGACCGCGACCCAGGGCTAATCGCTGAAATCCCGTTGGGATAAATAAATCAAAACCCGGACGACACAAAATCGCCATCGGCCCCGACTTCGCATCACCTGAGATTCCCTCGCTTGCGTGTCGGGCTAACAAGACATATCAAATCACGCGCGCCTTTGCTTGAATCATCAACTGTCTTTTGTTTTACCCATTTCGCTGAACAACAACTTCACCGCTTCGATTTCCTTCTTGATCTGGTCGTCGGTTTCGTCGTCGTACAGTTCGATCAAGTCGCGGCAGCGGTTGCGGCAATCGCGTTTCTCGGCTCGCGCTTCGGAATCGCCGACGACGCGCTGCCATTCGATCTTTAGCCCGGCCAATTGATCGGCGAAAATCTTTTTCCGCGCCGTCACGGCTTCTTCGGTCGCAATGTCCTTCAGGCCATCGCGTTCGCGCACCGCGAGCATATACCAAATATGATGCTCGGATTTGTCTTTCGTCAGGTCCGCAAGCATCCCCCACGTTTTGCGCACTTTCGCTTTATCGACGATACGCGGTGGCAGTTTACGGTCCGAATCTTGCGCACCGGGCGGGGGTGGCAACCCGCCAGATGCACCGAGGCGGATCGCGCGTTTCACGATCCATTCCGGCGCGAGTGGGTCGTACTTCCACGCGACTTCGTTGATCTCGCTACGCAACAATTCTTCCTTCAAAATGCTCGCTTGGAGATCGACTTTTTTGATCTCGCTCGCGCGATGTTCGGCGAGCCAGGCCCAGCCTTCGGTGTACTTGTCTTTCGCTTCGGGCGCACGGCTTTTCACTTTGCCCCAGAGTGCCGATGCGGTCGAAAGTTCGCCCTTCTGCTCGGCTTCCATCGCCGACCACGCGGCCTTGAATGCGTCGCCATCTTCGTCGTCCATCGCGGTGGTAATCTTTGCTTTGCGGAAACGTAGTTCGAGCACCGCCTGTATCTTTTCGCCGAGTGCGCGGCGATACAACTCTTTCACTTTCAGCGTGTCTTCGTCGGTTTGACTGCCGTAACTATCGAGGTATTTTCGGGCCATGCTAATGCGGTCATCGGGCGTGCCTGCCGTTTCCACCCGCTTGTAAAAGTCCGATTGGCTCGGTGGCTTGAAGACGTAATACACGCCGGCGACTAAAGCGAATAATCCCAACACGAGCGGCAACGCACGCACCCACGTTCGCGACAGCAGCGGCTTCGATTTTTTCTTCTTGGACTTCTTGCCCGACTTCGCCGCCTTCATCGATCTCGCGGCCGCCAGGTCGTCCGCATCGAGTGCGCCACCGTTGATTGGCCGATCCATTCGCCGCGCATTCGCAACTTCTTCGCCCGCACTTTGCAAGTTTTGCACCTTCTCTTCGATATCTTCCAGCATCTTGCGGACGGTGTTGGCATCCATCGGCCGTTTGTCTTTGTCCTTCTCGATCAGGAACATAATCATGTTGTCCAACCAAACGGGCACGTCGGCAATGAACCGACTCGGCCGTGGCGGGATCTCGTGAACGTGCTTCAAAAACATGTCGATCGTCGTATCGGAAACGAACGGCTTCTTCCCCGTAATCAGTTCATACATGACGATGCCGAGCGAATACAAGTCGGATTTATTCGTCAGATTCTTATCGCCCTTACACTGCTCCGGCGACATATACGCCGCCGTGCCGATCGTGCTATTCGCCCCCGTCAGCGCCGTGACGTCGGTGTCTTTGGCGATGCCGAAGTCGGTGAGCTTCAAGATGCCATCGGGTGTAATCATCAAGTTCGACGGCTTCAGATCGCGGTGAATAATGCCTTTGTCGTGCGCGTATTGCAGCGCTTCGCAAAGCTGTTTCGCATACGCCACGGCTTCTTCCCAACCGAGGCGACCGCGACGTGAAAGAATGCGGTCGAGCGGCTCGCCATCGACGAATTCCATCGCGATGAACGGCGTGTTCTTGTACTTGCCAGTAGCGAATAAACGAACGATATGAGGGTGCCGAAGCTGCTTCAAAATGTTTGCTTCGCGCTCGAAGCGTGCCATTGCGCCTTCATTGCCAAGCAGCCCGAGCGCGATGATCTTAATCGCAACTGTACGCTCTTTGCCATCTTTGTCATAACGGGCACGGTAAACGGTACCCATGGCACCGCTACCGAGTTCTTTTTCGACGTTAAACGGACCAATTTTTTGGCCGACGAACATGGCATTCCCCTAACCCAGACGGCGACGACCCTATTGTAAGACTTCGCACGCAAAACGCATGACTGTTTGTTAGAACAAACGATTCATTCGCGGGCGTGTTTACCGCCTTCCAAGTCTGCCGTGCATCGACCGGGGCTATCTGTTAATTATGAGATGAGCTAACGAATCCGATGTCAAGCCAAGACGGTGCGGTACGCCGGTTGTTAAGCACCGGAAAGCAAGCATCGCGGCAGTATGTTCAGCGTGCGCCGACGGAGACTTTGTTGGGGCCGACGGATTTGAGTGGCGAGTTGGCGGGGTACCGCAAAAAAGTGGCGTCCGATTCGGGCTTCGGTTCGGGGAGATCGTACCCGGCGACTTCGATGCATCCCGTGCCGACCTTCCCTTCTTTCGAGTGTGGATCGCGCGCGTTGTCGGCGAATGCGAAGCCACCTGTGTTGCCATCGATCGAGTTGGCGATGGCTG
The DNA here is from genome assembly GCA_043727665.1 of Limnoglobus sp. Lineage (GTDB taxonomy): Bacteria > Planctomycetota > Planctomycetia > Gemmatales > Gemmataceae > Limnoglobus. Next base: position 3,215 of record JAYSYI010000320.1, read on the forward strand.
CGGTTTTTGCAAAGTAGTTTCGCGTGAAAGTGCAGACGGATCCGGCCGAGAGTGGTGCCTCGGTTTTGATGCCGGCTTCCGTGATGGTGTGAAACGTATTCTCTTCGACGGTCAGGTTCATTACGGGAATCGGTTGAGTCGATTCGATCCCGAGTTGAAACTGGAACACACGGTTTTGCGTCAGTGTCACTTTTGCCGAAGGACTATCGAATCGGAACGCGGACCTTGCGGAGCCTTCGATTCGGCTGTTGCCAATGCGAGTATTGGCTACTGTCAACTGCGACCCCGTTTGGCCGAATTGGATGCCGCACTCGGAACCGCTGGCCAATATGTGAATGTTGTCAAAAAGTAGCGGTCGTAGCGGATCGTTCGTGCCGCGCTCGATATGAATTCCGCTGATCTTCGCCCCTTTTACGACGACGTTATCGAACTTGACATCTGCAACAATACGGCTGACAGAAAGCGTCGAGTCGAGTCGCCCGCCCGCATCGAATGTGATGTTACGAACAATCATCCCGTCTGCACCGCGAATCTCAAACAGTGCTTTCGGCGTGTGGCGGCCATCGAGTGTGGCGGGCAAGCTCCAGGTGATCATTTTGCTGCTGTGACTACCTTCAATCGTCAAATCCCGCAACTTCACCGCATCGACAAAGAACGGTTGTTCTTCGTGATGTTCGTCGAGTATTTGTATCGTCGTTCCCGCTTTGGCTTTGCCGAGTGCAGCTAATAATGAAGGAAACGTAATCGCCGCATCGCCGGGACTTATACCTTTTGTCACGTAAAGCAATTGGTAGCTGATTACTGGCTTCGGCTGAATTTCCGGGGTATGTAACAACAGATATGCCGCTATCCCTGCCACGCTCAATCCGACGAGAACACTCGCAGCGATTATCGTCCAGAACTTCTTTCCACGCAGTAACGATTTGTCTTTTGCTGGAATCTTCAGACGTTTGGAGGAACTCGGTTCAGCTTTTGTTGGGAGCGGGGCGTCCACGTCGAGCGACCCCCACACTTCCCCGTGCGTGGCCGGTAAGTTCAAAGTGGCGATCCGCAAGCCGTCCGGCGTGCTCGTTTGACCGGGTGTGTGTGGTTTCGACGACGAACCCGTCGCTGATCCGAGCAAATTTCCGATCGCGAGTTCGCCAGAGGTGGATAAGCCTTGGGCGTTCAGGCTGCCACCCGCAAGCAAAATCCCGCTCGTCGCACGGGGAGCCGAGGTACTGCCCGGACCGGCCGCAGCGGGTGACAGACGTGGCAGTTCTTTATCGGACGGCGGCGAGATTGGATTTTGAACCCACGGCGACAGTGCCGCCATCAACTCTCCGGGAGTCTGATAACGTGCTGCGGCCTCTTTCTTCATGAGTCGTTCGACAATCGCGACGATCTCTTCGGGAACATCCGGGCGAATCGAGCGAATCGATTTCGGTTCGCGTGTCTGGTGCCAAAGTAACTTTTGTGCGATCGAACCATCGGGAAACGGCGCGCTGCCCGCCAGCAAGTAGTAAAACGTGCCGCCGAGCGAGTACAGGTCGGCTCGTATGTCGACACCATGACTATCGATAGCCTGTTCGGGTGCGAGGTAGTCGGCGGTGCCTAAAACGTTTTCGTCGTATTTTCTGGTGATACCATCGTCTTCTTCGTGGAAGAAGCGAGCGAGACCCATGTCGAGGATTTTGATCACGCCGCTACGATCGACGAGGATGTTCGCGGGCTTGATATCCCGGTGAATGATGCCCATTTCGTTCGAATACTGAAGCCCGACGGCCGCCGCGTAAATGTAGTGGCAGGCACGCATCGGGTCGAGCGGTGCGAACTTTTTCACCAGGTCTTGCAGATTGATCCCATCGACAAATTCCATCACCAGAAAGTGGAGGCCTTCGTCTTGGTCG
>JAYSYI010000321.1:0-1587 GCA_043727665.1 Limnoglobus sp.
ATCAATATGTCCACATCTCGCGTCGTGCGGACTGCGCCTTCATCAATGGTCGCCACCCACGATGCGACCGCATTCCCGCCCACGACCGCATACGGCACGCCGAGTTCGTTCAACGCGGTCGTCGAACGCAACAACCGTTCGCGCACTTTTAGCACAGCTCGCTCCATGCGATCGAGGATGTCGCCGTTCATGCCGACCGTTTTCGCCGTCCAGGTTGTCATGGTGAATATGTTACACGAATTTTCGGCGAATTGGTCTCGACGCGATCCGGCCTGCTCGTTACTGTCCGCGAACGCGATGAAAAGGCCGAGCCAGTATCCCCGTCCCGTGTGGGGGATTCACGACGGACCGAACGGCCCGGCTTGCTTCGTAATAAAGGAGTTTTCCCATGAATTCGATCACTCGCCGTGCTGCGGCACTGCTCGTCGGTTCGACGCTCGCCGTACAGGCATCGGCGCAAACGCCACCGGTGCCCGCGCCGACACTACCCGCCGCAACGGTGCCGATGGCCACTGCGCCCGTCGTGCCGGAGCAGCGCCCCGTCGGTGTCGCCGCCAAGATCAACGGGCAGGAAATTCCCGAAGTCGCGGTCTATCGCGCACTGCGGCAGTTCCCCGTTACCGAACGCGAAATGGCCCGCAAGGAGATTCTCAACCACCTCGTCGAGAACTTCCTGATCGATCAATATTTGAGCGCGCTGAAAATCAGTGCGGAACCGGCCGAAGTCGAAAAGCTGATCGCCGAGTTGAAAGCCGAACTCGCGAAGACGATGAAGGACTACACGAAAGAACTCGAAGCGATGATGCTGACGGAAGCGGAGTTCCGTTCGGAAGTGTCCGCACAAATGAAGTGGGACAAGTTCCTGAAGCAACAAGGTACCGATGCCGCACTGAAGCAACTGTTCGATGCCAGCCCGAACGTGTTCGATGGCTCGACGGTGCGCGCCAAGCACATCTTGCTGACGCCCGGTGCCGATGCAGCGAAGATTGAAGAATCGAAAAAGCTGCTCGAAAGCATTAAGGCCACGATCGAAGCTGATGCGAAGAAAGTCGCCGACGCCACCCCAGGTGATCCTCTCGTGAAAGAGCAAGCCCGCGGCAAACGGATCGACGAGACATTCGCCGATTTCGCGAAGAAGCACTCGACCTGCCCATCGAAGACGAACGGCGGCGACCTGAACTTCTTCCCTCGCGTCGGCGCGATGGTCGAACCGTTCGCGAAGGCGGCCTTCGACTTGAACCCGAACGGCATGAGCGAAGTCGTCAGCACCGAGTTCGGAATGCACCTGATCCTCTGTACCGCGAAGAAGCCCGGCGTCGTGCGGAAGTTCGACGATGTGAAGGAAGATGTGCGCGCCCTGTACGCGATTCGCCTGCGTGAGGCCGTCGTCGCGCAGATGAAGCCGAAGGCGCAAATCGACATCGTGCCCGCCGTTGCGGCCGCCGCAGTCAGCAAGTAACTTGGCGGTAGAAGCGAAATCACCGAACCCACGGATCGCCCGATCCGTGGGTTTTTTCGTTACACAAACCTGGGAGTTTTCCATGCGAACGATCCTCATCACCGTCGGCATGCTGATCGCCTCGAACA
>JAYSYI010000322.1:0-5093 GCA_043727665.1 Limnoglobus sp.
GCGAATTCGGAGTCGGTACCCGCCACTTTCGGCTTCGATTCGACCTTCAGGTATTCCGACGACGGCGCGTTGTAATAGCGCTCGGTGGAAATGCGGTGATCTTTCTCTTCGAGTTCGACGTTCGTGTCGCCCGCTACCCAGGACGGTTGCCGACCGGAGAAGCCATCGCGGTGGTAGTGCGTGCCGCGCGACGCCGGAGTTTGCGCAGGCAAAACTGCCGCAATCGCAAGCAACCCGACAGCCACCAGCATCAATAAACGGTCGCGCATGGCAAACTCCTCAATGTGCGTATACCCCACCCCCACGAATAACGGAAGGGCAGGTCGAATGAGCGAATGCGCGCCGATGGGTGGGGATCGCGAATGGTGGAACTGCGCGTGCGGGCTTCATAAGATGCTGGAAACCTCTCATTCGGTTGCGGAGTAACACGGTCATGCGACACGTTCTTTCGGCACTCGTTCAAAATCAACCCGGTGTGTTGGCGCACATCTCGGGGATGCTCGCGTCCCGTGGGTTCAACATCGACAGCCTGGCCGTCGGTGAAACCGAACTCGCGAATATGTCGCGAATGACGTTCGTCATTCATGCCGAAGATAACGTCGTCGATCAAGTTCGCAAGCAACTGGATAAAATCGTCACTGTGGTTCAAGTCGTCGATATTTCAGCAGAGAACTACGTCGAACGCGATTTGATGCTGATAAAAGTGGCGTGCAAACCGGAGAAGCGTGCCGAGTTGTCGCTGCTCGTCGAGACGTTCCGTGGCCGCGTGGTGGATATTCAGCACAGCGACATGATGATCGAAGTCAGTGGGTCCGAAGGCAAAGTCGAAGCGTTCATCTCGCTGATGCGACCGTACGGCATCGTCGAACTCGCCCGCACCGGTCGAATCGCCCTCATTCGTGGGACGCCCAAAGCCAACGGAGACGACGCGTGACACCCGCAACGATTTCCTTGCCGACACGACGGCTTGACGATGCCGTCGTCAGTTTGCTGCAAAGTCTGAAAGTCGGCGACCGCATTAAGATCGTGCAAACGCTCCGGGTCGGCTCGCGCACCTGGCCCGCCGAAGCCATCGGCGTCTTCCGCGGCATGGGCTACCTCTCCACCGGCGTGACCACCAACCGCCTCCCCGAAGACGATATCATCGTCCCCACCGTGCATTTCACCAAAGACAACGGCGAACTCACGAGTATTAGCCTGGACGAAAACACCAAGGTCGAGAAGCTGTAGATAGCATTGAAATCATAGTGGGTTCACGCGCTTCGCTACGCAAAGCCTCCGAGGCGCGGCTAAACGAGACGCGCGGATTCGCTCCGCCACTCGGTTTTTCCACAAACCTTTGCAATTCGTCGGTCGTCGTGATAAAACACTACTACTTTCCTTCCTCATCAGGTATTCTCCCATGCCTCGGTTCGTCGTTGTTTCTTTACTGCTCGCCTTCGTGTCGGTCGCGTCGGCGGCGGAGCCTAATCTCAAAGTGCTGTTCCTCGGCGATGCGGATCACCATCGACCGGCGGCTCGGTTTGCGCAACTGCAACCGGAGTTCGCGAAACGAAACATCGCGCTCACTTACACCGATAAGGTCAGCGATCTCAACGATGCGACGCTGAACGCTTACGATGGCCTGATGATCTTCGCGAACCTAACCGAGTGGGCACCGGAGAACGAGAAGGCACTTTTGGACTACGTGGCCAGCGGTAAAGGCTTCATCCCGCTGCACTGTGCCAGTTACTGTTTCATCAAATCGCAGCCTTACATCGATCTCGTTGGGGCACAATTCCGTAGCCACACGACGGGTGTGTTCCGAGTCAAAACCACTGCGGCGGATCACCCGATCATGCAGGGGCTTCAGTCGTTCGAATCGTGGGACGAAACCTACGTTCACCACAAGCACAACGCGAAAGATCGCACCGTCCTCGAAGTCCGTACCGACAAAGATCTCGTCGAACCGTGGACTTGGGTTCGAAATCACGGCAAGGGCCGCGTCTTTTACACCGCGTGGGGGCACGATCACCGCACCTGGAGCCATCCGGGCTTCATCTCGCTCGTCGAACGTGGCACCCGCTGGGCCTGCAACAAGGGCCTCGAAACGGCGAGCGTGTACGTCGATCGGCCGCAGATGACCGAGTTCGCGAAAGATGCTAAGCCGTTCGAGTTCGTCGATGGCGTGTTGCCGTATTACCCGCCCGGCGAAAAATGGGGCACGATCCGCGAGCCGATCAAGAAGGTGCAAAAGCCACTCAGCGCAGCGGAGAGCGTCAAGAATTACGTGACGCCTGTCGACTTTGAAATGAAGCCATTCGTCACCGAGGAAAAGCTCGGTGGCGGCAAGCCGATCGCGATGACGTGGGACGAACGCGGTCGCTTGTGGCTCTCGCTGACGTTCGATTACCCGAATGAATTGCAACCGCAAGGCGAAGGCCGCGACAAGATCGTGGTCTGCGAAGATATCGACGGCGATGGCGTGTGCGACACGGTTACCGTGTTCGCCGACAAGCTCAGCATTCCGACGAGCATCTTGAACGTCAATGGCGGGTTGCTCGTTCATCAAGCTCCGCACACGCTGTTTTTGAAAGACACCGATGGCGATGGCAAAGCCGACGTCCGCACCGTGCTGTTCACCGGCTGGGGCACCCGCGACACGCATGCCGGGCCGAGCAATATGCGTTACGGGTTCGATAACTGGATCTACGGCATGTGCGGTTACAGTGGCTTCGATGGCACCGTTAACGGCGAGAAAGTGAAGTTCGGCCAAGGCTTGTATCGCTTCAAGATCGACGACGGCAAAGCGACGAAACTCGAGTTCTTGCGCTCCACGAACAACAACAGTTGGGGCGTCGCGTTCAACGAACAAGGCGAACTCTTCGGCAGCACCGCAAACGGTTGCCCACTCGTTCACCTGACGATTCCGAACCGCTACTATGAGAAGGTGAAGGGCCTAACGCCCGGCGCACTTCAGAACATCGCGTACGACAACCACATCGAGCCGGTGGTCAAGGAGTATCGCCAGGTCGATTGGCACGGCGGGTTCACAGCCGGGGCCGGGTGCAGCATCTACACCGCTCGCACGTACCCGCCGGAGTATTGGAACAAAGTCGCGTTCGTCAGCGAGCCGACGGGGCACCTCACGGCGGCACTACCGTTGCACGCGAACGGCAGCAGCTACACCGCCCGCATGGGCTGGAACCTGTGTGCGAGCCGCGACGATTGGGCCGCGCCGATCGATGCCCAGGTTGGCCCCGATGGGCATATGTGGGTGGTCGACTGGTACAACATTATCGTGCAACACAACCCGACGCCGGAGGGTTACAAAACGGGCAAAGGCAACGCCTACGAGATCCCGCTTCGCGACAAAAAATACGGCCGCGTCTACCGCGTGGTCTACACGAAAGCGAAGCCCGAACCGCGTATAAACCTCAAAGACGCCACGGTGGAAAAGCTCATCGAAACGCTGGGCCACCACAACCTTACGTGGCGATTACACGCACAACGATTGTTGGTCGATGCGGGCCAGAAAGTCGAAGGGCTGAAACTCGTTACGGGCAAAACGGCACAGATCGAATCGCGACTGAAAAACTTCTCGCAAGCGGATCGTCTCACGGCGTTCCTCGCCATCGCCGACGAACCGGCCGCGCACGACTACGGAGCGATTCTCGTATCGGCACTGCGCGATTCGACAAACACTGGTGACACGAACATTTCGCAAGCGATGACTATCGCGGCGGCGGTTCACGATGTGCATTTTCTGACGGCGATCGTTTCGGAAACGAATCTCTCCGCCGATGCGAAGCGCGTCGTGGAAATCGTCGCGAAACACTATGGCTCCAGCCCGCACGGCAAGACCGTCGGCCCCTTACTGATCGCGATGGAACGTGCGAAATCACCCGCGATTGCGGAGATGATTCTCACCGGGTTGGCGAACGGCAACGGTGCGAAGAGCGGCGCGGAACTCACGCCAGAAGCCGAGATTGCCATCGGAAACATGCTGGGCAAACTCCCCGCACTTTCGCGGGGGCGGCTACTGCGGCTCGCAGGAAACTGGGGCGTGAAGGGCCTCGATGCGCAGCTACTCGAAATGACCAAAGGCCTGTTCGCGACGGTTGCGGACGACAAGGCCAGCGATGCGGTCCGCCTCGAAGCGGCGAAGCAGATCGTCGAGTTTCAGCCCGAGAGCGAAGTGGCCGCGAGCCAGTTGGTGGCGTCGATCGTGGCGAAAACCTCACCCGAACTTTCCGCAGCGATCTTCGAAGTGCTCTCCCAGAGCCGGGCCAAGAACGCCGGCGCGGCCGTGGTGGCGAAGCTGAAAGACTTGCCCGCAACCGTGCGTCCGATCGCGCTGCGGGTCGTGCTGGCGCGGCCCGATTCGGCGAAGGCGTTCCTCGACGCCGTGGAAAAGGGCGAGCTTCGCTTCGATATTTTGCAACTCGATCAGAAGTCCGCACTGTCCACGCACCCGAACAAGGAACTCGCCGAACGTGCGAAGAAACTGCTCGCGATGGGTGGCGGCTTGCCCGATGCGAATCGGCAGAAGGTCATCGAGGAGTTCAAGTATGTGCTCGCGAAAACGGGCGATGTCGGGCAGGGCAAAAAGGCATTCGTCACGCACTGTGCGAAGTGCCACAAACATACCGGAGAGGGCAACACCATCGGGCCAGACCTGACCGGGTTTGCGGTTCACCCGAAGGAAGAAATCCTCATCCACGTGCTCGATCCATCTCGTAGCGTCGAAGGCAACTACAAGGCCTACACCGCGAACTTGCTCGATGGCCGCGTCATCACGGGGCTGCTTTCCAGCGAGACGCGAACGAGCGTCGAACTGCTCGATGCCGAGAACAAACGTCACGCGATTGGCCGCGACGATCTCGAGACATTGAAGGAATCGGCAAAGTCGCTGATGCCCGAAGGTTTCGAGAAAACGATGAAGGTCGAAGAGCTTACCGACCTGATGGAATTCCTGACGCAGAAGGGCCGCTTCGTGCCGATTCCGCTCGACAAATACGCGACGATCCTCAGCACGAAGGGTATGTTCAACGGCGTCGATTACGATGCAGAGAAGCTGATTTTCAAGGACTGGAAGCCACAGATGTTCAAGG
>JAYSYI010000323.1:0-1585 GCA_043727665.1 Limnoglobus sp.
TTTTATCAGCCCAAGGCAACGCCGGCAACGGCTTGGGTAACCGCCGCACCCATGATCTGGCCCTGAAGTATTCGTATCGGCGTTTTTATTTTCGTCCGAGCCGACCCGGAAGGTGTCGCTCTCTCAGCCCATGGTGATACCATGAGACTGGGAAAGTTTTGCCCTCTGCACGAACTGTCTGTTTCGGCCGCGTAATCCCCGATCTTACACGAACTCAGGGCGGCGTGCGATTTTTCGCGAGCATAGTTCGTTTTCAGAAGTACAATCGTACTTGTAACATAAGGCCTTTCTCCCAGACCTCCGTGGCCCACGATGGATTGGAATACTCCCGAACACCTCATTCAGGCGCTCCGCGATTGCGGCCTGTATTCCCCCGCGCAACTGGCGATTCTCGACGAACTCACACCGGAACTGATCGCCAACCCCGTTGCGCTTTCCGAACGGCTGCGCGCGGCGGGTCTCCTCACGGGTTACCAGACGAAGAAAGTCCGCATTAGCCGCATTGTCGAAATTCTGATCGGGCCGTATCTGGTGATGGACAAGATCGGTGAAGGCGGGATGGGCAAGGTTTACAAGGCGATCCAGTTGAAGGTCGGCCTCGTCGTGGCGCTCAAAGTGGTGCGGCCGCATTTGTTGTCGAATAAAACCGTCATGCGGCGATACAAGCGCGAAGCGGCTGCGGCGGCGACGCTCAACCACACGAATATCGTTTCGCTCCACGATGCCAACGAAGCCGATGGCCGCCATTTCATGGCGATGGAGTTCGTCAACGGGTCGGACTTGGCGCGACTCGTCAAGGAATTCGGCCAACTGCATTATTGCGAAGTGGCCGAGTACGGCCGTCAGACGGCGCTCGGGTTGCAGCACGCGCACGATCGCGAGTTCGTTCACCGCGATATCAAGCCGTCGAACTTGCTCGTTTCCGGCGAACGCGCGCTGCCCAAAACGGGCGGTGTGGCACACATCAAAATCCTCGATATGGGCCTGATTCGCTCGCTGAGCGACGACGACGATGTCTCGCGCACCGAACTGACGCGCGATGGCACGGTCGTCGGTACGCCCGATTATATGTCGCCGGAACAAGCGAAAAACTCGAGCACGGTCGATTCGCGCGCGGACATTTACAGCCTCGGTTGCACGCTCTATTACCTCCTCGCCGGTCGCCCGCCGTTCCCCGAAGGCTCGCCGATCGACAAACTGCTTCGCCATCAACTCGACGCGCCGCCGGACTTGCGCAAAATCCGCCCGGACGCGCCGTACGACCTGATCCGGATCATCGATAAATTGCTGGCGAAGAAGCCCGAAGATCGCATTCAGACTTGTACGGAAGTTGCGGCCCAACTCGCTCGCTTCACGCCCGACGCGGCTCCCGAACCGGAAATGTCGCTCGAAGGCGAAGCGTACGTGTACAGCACGCCCGCCGCAACCGGTGGTGCGAGCGTGCCCGATGGCACCACGATCGTCACGCTGGCGGTGAATGCGGCGAACATCCCCGAAGCCGAGATCGTGACCGCGCCGATGCGTTCGCGGAAGACAGTGAAGGCGATTCGCGTCGTCGCGGTGCCGGAGCATTCGGACGCGAACC
>JAYSYI010000324.1:0-5090 GCA_043727665.1 Limnoglobus sp.
TCGAAGGCGTTCGAACTCGGCGTCTCGCACGGCGGCACCGAGCCGATCTACCCGCCAAACCTCGATGGCCGGCCCGTGGAAGATTGGTCCAAGCAGCGCGTCGATTGCGAAGTCTTACGAACGAAACATGCCTCAATCGAGTGCAAGTGGTTCTTCAGCCAAACCGACCGCAAACTGCTCGCCTGCGAGGCGTATGTGCTTCGCGAAGAAGACCCGTGCGAACTGTTTTTCTCAGACTATAAAACCGTCGAAGGGCGACTGTTACCGCATCGCGTCGACGTTCGCTTCGGCGACAAAAACTATGGCCGACTGAATTTTGCATCGTTCAACATGAAGAAGTGAGATGAACATCATGCGAATGCTGACGGCGACGATACTCGCGATTGCGGCCACGACGGCGACGATGGCGGCCGATCCGTTTTACGCGGTGTCCGAGAAGGTGAACCAGAAGCTCGTAAAGCTGTTCGGCGCGGGTGGCTTTCGCGGCGTGTCGAATTACGGCACCGGCATCGTCATCTCGCCCGATGGCCACATCCTGACGTCCGCGAGCCAGATGCTCGATTCGGCCGAGATCGTCGTACACCTGTACGACGGGCGGAAGCTGAAAGCGACGGTCCTCGTGACCGAACCCGAACTCGATGCGGCGATCCTGAAACTCCGCGTCGAAGGGAAGAAGATCGACGAGCCGACGGGGTTGGAACTCGAACATTTCTCGTTTGCGGAGGAACTCAAACGACCGCGTGCCCAACCGGGTGATTGGGTTCTCGGCTTCAGCAACTCATTCGAAATCGCGATGCGCGACGAAGCGATGACCGTGCAACGTGGCGTGGTGGCCGCATACACGAAGATGCACGGGCGGCGCGGGATCTTCGACTTCCCGTACACCGGCGATGTCTACATTGTCGATGCGATCACGAACAACCCCGGGGCGGGCGGCGGGGCACTTACCGACCGCAAGGGCAACCTCCTCGGCGTCATCGGTAAAGAAATACGCAACACGCAAAGCGAAACGTGGATGAACTACGCGATCCCGATCGGTGCCGAAGTCGATGTAAAAGATGGCGACAAGACGGTGAAAATTGGCCTCGCGAAGTTCGTCGAACTCGGGATGCAGGGCAAGTATAAGCCCGTGAAACGCCCCGACATCGTCATCGGCATCGGCGGGTATCACGGCATCGTGTTCGTGCCGAATGTACTCGACCGCACGCCGCCCTACGTCGATGATGTGTTCCCAAATTCGCCGGCTGCGAAGGCCGGTTTGAAAGTTGACGACCTCGTGAGTTTCATCGATGGTGAGCCGATCTACAGCATCAACGGCTTCCGCGATTTCATGAAACGCACGAAGCCCGGTTCGAAGATCCGGCTAGAAGTCCGTCGCGGCGACAACCTGCAATCGATCGACATCGAACTCGGCGAATACCCCGCGAAGCCGATGGCCCCGAAGAAACCGTAATGCGCGAACGCGATCTTTTGAAAATTTGAAGCCCCCGAGAAGTTCCCATGATTCGGTATGCGATCTCCTCCCTGAGCCTGTTCCTCGTTGCGTGTTCCGCGTTCGCGCAAGATTTGAACGAGAAGAACGAGCAGACGATGAAGGCTGCGGCCGCGAAGGTCGCTCCTTCGGTCGTGAAGATCGAAACGGCCGGCGGCACTGATAGTGCCGGTGCGCCGGCGGGTGGCGTGCGGAAAGGTCGCGGCCCCACCACGGGCGTGATCGTGGCCGCCGATGGTTACATCCTGACGAGCGCGTTCAACTTCGCGAACAAGCCTTCGGACATTTTCGTCACGATCCCCGGTCGCCCCGCACGGCTTGTGGCGAAGGTGATTGCGAACGATACCACGCGGATGCTGACGCTATTGAAGGTCGATGCGAAAGAGCTTCCCGTGCCGGTGGCGGTGAAAAATGCGGAACTCCAGGTCGGCCAGTGGTCGCTTGCATTGGGGCGCGCACTGATGCCCGAAGTCGATACGCCGCCATCGATGAGCGCGGGGATTATCAGCGCACTCGGTCGCATTTCGGGCAAGGCGATCCAGACTGACGCCAAGGTGTCACCAGTCAATTACGGCGGGCCGCTGATCGCTATCGATGGCCGCGTGCAAGGCATTCTCGTACCCGCGTCGCCGCGTGGCGAAGCCGAGACGGCGGGCGTCGAATGGTACGATTCCGGCATCGGGTTCGCGATCCCGCTCGAAGACATTTTCGCGATTTTGCCGAAGTTGCGCGAAGGCAAAGACCTTCGCCGCGGCCTGATCGGCATCACCTCGCAGAGCCAGGAATTGTACCTCGACGATGTCGTCGTCGGTCGCGTCAATGCCGATTCCGCGGCGGCGAAGGCGGGGATCAAGGTCGGGGACAAGGTCATCGCAATCGATGGCAAGCTCGTCGCGAATTACACGCAACTCATGCACATTATGGGGCCGAAATACGAAGGCGATTCGGTGTCGATCAAGGTGATGCGCGATAGCAAAGAGATGGAATTCGCCGTGAAACTGTCCGGTGCGGTGACTGCGTTTGCGAATCCGTTCATCGGAATCTTGCCGATGCGCGACGACCCCGAACTCGGTGTCGAGATCCGTTTCGTCTTCCCGCAAAGCCCTGCGGAGGAAGCGGGCCTAAAGCCCGGCGACCGGATTCTGAAGATCGCCCCCGTCGGCGCACCCGGCCAACCCGTACCGCCAATGGCCGTGATTCAAGGCCGTGCACAGATGTCGACAATCGTCAACAAGTTCGCGGCGGGCGACGAAGTGAAGATCGAAGTGAAGCGGAAAGATGGCGGCAAAATCGAGACAAAAACACTACGTTTGACGGCCGTGCCGGAGACGCTGCCTGCCGCGTTGCCGTTGCCTTCGACGTTCGAGAAAGCACTCGACAAACCGAAAACAATCGCAGGCGGGCCGATGGCGGTTCCCGTGAAGCCGAAAGATCTACCGAAGGCCGATGAGAAGAAAGACGAAGAGAAAAAGGAACCCGAACTCGGATTGCTCAAGCGAAAGAATGCGACGCTGGGCCGCGAATACTGGATGTTCGTCCCGCTGAACTACAAGCCGAATATCTCGCACGGCGTCATCATCTGGCTCCACCCGCTCGGCAAGGGCGGTAAAGATGCCGACGACATGGTGAAGATCTGGCGGCCGTTCCTCGAAGACTTCCACTACATCATGGTTGGCCCGAAAGCGCAGAGCAACGATGGCTGGGTCGCCAGCGAAACTGAAGGCGTCGTGCAAGATGTCAAAGAAGTCTTCGGGCAGTACACGATCGACCGCTCGCGGGTGATCGCGCACGGTATGGGCGTTGGAGGGCAGATGTGCTTTTACCTCGGCTTCAACGCCCGTGATACCATCCGCGGCGTCGCCACCACGGGGGCATCGCTCGGTACGCAGCCGAAGGACAACCTCCCGAACCAACCACTTTCGTTCTACATCGTCGGCGGGGAAAAAGATCCCGCGATCAAAACCATCGCCGAGAGCAAACCCGCACTCGTCGACAAACGCTTCCCCGTGATCTATCGTCAATTGAAAGACTTCGGCAAAGAGTACATGCTTCAGGAAACGCTACTGGAGTTGTGCGTCTGGATCGACTCACTCGACAAGATTTAGCGTGGAAGTAGTATGCTACCGATATGAGCCAGCCATCATCGCGAGTGGAACGAGAATTCGGCGTGCCGTTTCCGGGTACGATCTTGCCGCCACTGAAGTGGACGCGGACCGCATTGAAGGCGATGCCCGAGGAAGGCCGACTGAACTGGGCAACGCTATTCGGCCGCACCGCACCCGTCGTGCTGGACATCGGTTGCGGCAACGGGCGGTTCGCCATCGGCAGCGCGTTCGGGCGAAGCACGCACGATCATCTCGGTACCGACATTTTGCCCGTGGTCATTCGCTATGCCCGCAAACGCGGTAACCAACGCGGTTTGCCGAACCTGAAGTTCATCGTGCTCGGCGGGCACGAACTGCTCGAACGCTACGTCGAACCAGGTAGTGTCGCGGAAATTCATTGCTACCATCCGCAGCCGTACTACGACCCTACGCAGATCCATCGCCGCCAGATCACCCCCGCATTCCTCGCCGTCGTGCATCGCTCGCTGGCACCCGGCGGGCTGTTCATCGTGCAGACCGATAACCCCGGTTACTGGAAGTACATTCAAAGTGTCGTGCCGGTATTTTTCGACTTCCACGAACGGATCGGACGCTGGCCCGATTCGCCGAAGGGCCGCACCCGCCGCGAGATCGTCGCACTGAAAAAGGGCCTACCCGTGTTCCGCGGATCGGGCACCGCCAAACTCGATCTCACCGAAGACGCGGCAATTCAACTCGCAGAATCGCTGCCGCCACCAACCTTCGACGCGGACCGACGGTTAAGGGAACTCGACCGCCTTGCGTGAGATTTTTTGCAACCCGCGCTCACTAAGCCTTCGCGGCCGGCGCGATGTACAACCCGGCGAGTGTGGTGCGGAAGTGCGGGTCGCGGAACCGCCAGATGAACATTTCGATGAAGTAGTGGAAGACGAAAATGCCGTCGAAGATGGCGATACACGCGAGGTAGCTGAGCGGTTGCGACAGCGATGCTATGCCACGTCCCATCAGGCCCATTCCGGCCATCGAACCGGCCACCACCAGCAGCGCGAGCATGACAACCGTGGCCACAAACACAATCGGTCGGTCGCGCAACCAGCCGAAACTGCGTTCCGCACGACTGCTGGCATCGACGCGACTACGGAAACAACGAGGCACCATCAGCACGTGATATTCGACGTAGTGCATTGCCAGTGCGGCCAGGTACAGCGGCAGATAGAATGCCGCCGCCAACATGCCAATCGCTTGCAAAATGAAGTAGGCATTTGCGGCCATGAATCCCGGCGCGTCGGGCGATTGCTGGCGAACGCGCGACAAGCCACATTGCACGCCAACGAACGCCGTCGCCGATGCGAGCAACAGACCGAGCCAGAGCGTTTGTGCCACGTCGATCGGCAATTGTACGATCGTGTCTTCAACGCCCTCGCCCATCGGATACAGCGACAGCCAACCGCCCGGTTGCAGCAACGGGCAACGCCCCCCGGAGAGGAACGTTGCCATCAAAAGTGCGGTCGAAA
>JAYSYI010000325.1:0-1581 GCA_043727665.1 Limnoglobus sp.
CGATCGAATCGGGTTCACGCGCCATGAAAAGTAGCTTAGGGTAAAGTCTCTTCACGTCAAGATTCTTGACGAGAAGCAATCGACCGAATAAAGTAGCGACGACGCTTACTGAAAGTCCGAACTCCCCGAAAGGTTTTCCCATGAAAGACATGATTGTCGGCGACATCAAGGAAGTGGCGATCGAGCGATCCGACTATCCGCCCGAGAAGGTCAAGCAGATCCTCAAAGACGAAACCGTTGCGGTGCTCGGCTACGGCGTGCAAGGCCGCGGCCAGTCGCTGAACATGCGCGACAACGGCGTCAAGGTGATCGTCGGCCAACGCAAGGGCGGCAAGGCGTACGATCTCTGCCTCGAAGATGGCTGGGTGCCCGGCACCACGTTGTTCGACCCCGAAGAGGCCGCCGTCAAGGGAACCGTCGTGCAATACCTGCTGTCCGATGCGGGGCAGAAGGACATGTGGCCGAAGCTGAAGCCGTTGCTCACGAAGGGCAAGGCACTCTACTTTTCGCACGGCTTCTCGATCGTATACCACGACCAAACCGGCGTCATTCCGCCAACCGATATCGACGTGATTTTGGTCGCGCCGAAAGGTTCGGGCACGACGGTTCGCCGCCTGTTCCTCGAAGGCCGCGGCATCAATTCGAGCTTCGCAATCCACCAAGATGCGACGGGAAAAGCCCGCGAACGTTGCCTGGCGCTCGGCGTCGCCATCGGTTCGGGGTACCTCTTCGAAACGACGTTCCAGAAGGAAGTGTACTCGGATCTGACGGGCGAACGCGGCGTGCTCATGGGCGCGATTTACGGCCTGTGGCTGGCCCAGTACGAAGTGCTGCGAGCGAACGGCCACAGCCCCAGCGAAGCGTTCAACGAGACCGTCGAAGAAGCGACGCAAAGCCTGTATCCGCTCATCGCCGAAAAGGGCATGGACTGGATGTACGCGAACTGCTCGACGACGGCCCAACGCGGGGCGCTCGACTGGTTCAAAAAGTTCCGCGATGCCAGCAAACCGGTGTTCGAATCGCTATATGAGTCGGTGAAAACCGGCGAAGAAACGCGCCGAACGCTCGAAGCCAACAGCCGCCCCGATTATCGCCAGCAGCTCGAAAAGGAGTTGCAGGAGATCGCCGGGAGCGAGATGTGGCGTGCGGGTAAAGTCGTTCGCGAATTGCGCCCGGAGCGTGCCAACGACGCGAAGTAGTCTCAAGAATCGTGGGCGATTTGCATCAAACGCGATGCGGATCGCTTACTTGTTAGAACATGCGTACGTGTAAGTCATTTAGCCACGCCTAAGCGAAAATTAACACGCACATTATCTGTATCGTTAGAATGTGCGTTCGTCAATCGATTTACACGATGCGTTTCCGAAAATCTTCGCGAAATTCTTCAGATTGACTCACGTCCGCGGCAGGCAACGTAAGTGCTGCAATAGACGCATTCTCCGCGAACACGACTCGGCGCAACTCCCACTTTGGACGCCCCGCCCAACTGACGCCCCCTTGACAGTCGGAAAGTGCTCGCTCTAATACTCCCACGACCTCTTTCGCTGCACACGCTTCCGTTGCGAATCAGTCCATTACCTA
>JAYSYI010000326.1:0-1580 GCA_043727665.1 Limnoglobus sp.
GTATTTACCCTGCGTGACGATCTGAATGTACCCGCTCCAGACGATCTTATTCGCACTCGGCTCGCCCGCCGGTATCGTGATGCCGACGCCTGGGACGATTTGAGTGACGTGATTCGTCATCGTCAAGCCGGGTTTCAAATCTTTCCGCTCGACTGCAAAACCAGTAGTGGCCAGCGCGAGCAAGGTCACGGCAGCAAGGGTGTATCGGTTCATGCGGAGTGGGTGCCGGTGGGAGTCGCAGTTTAATTGAGATAGTACGATTATGCGGACGGCGAACGAGTTCGCAAGTCGAATCGGCCACCGCCAAGATTCATAGGATCACGGCACGATGCCGGTGAGTCTCGCAATCTTGGGCGATGATCGCCCGAACTGGCGACCGAGCGAGTTCGTGGCGGGGCGTTGGGGTTGCGAAGTGCGGTTCACATTTCCGACGGCGAAGCTGCTAAAACATGACACTCCACTACGCGCCCCACGCCGTTTACGAACGGTTACCGGTTGTGGAATAAAGGTATTGCACGACATTCGCTAGAATACCCACACGGAACAACTCAGGCGTTTCAACCAGGATGGTTATGGCACGTGTTTCTGGGCGATCGGTTTCGCTTTCGACCAATCGGCGGATGATTACCGAATTGATGTCGGCGTGTCGGGGTATACCGATCATTTCGATTGAGCGAACGATGTCTCTCGCCGATGTGGTTGCGGCCCGCGATGCGCTTCTCGAACCGCCGCCATGGGTGGCCCTCTTCGCGAAAGCCTACGCCATCGTTGCGGAACGGCGTCCGGAATTACGGCGTTCGTATCTGCCGTTTCCGTCGCCGCATTTCTACGAAGCCGACGAAACCATTTGTTCGATTGCCGTCGAACGAAACGACGCTTCCGAACCTGCCATTTACTTCGGGTTGTTCCGTTCGCCGAATCGGCAATCGGTCGCGCAGTTGCAGCACGCTATTCGCGAATGGCAGGCGAAGCCGGTCGAACAAATCAGCGAATTTCGGCAGATGTTGCAGTTCATGCGCGTACCGCGACCGTTGCGCAAGCTGCTGTGGTGGTTCGCGGTCAAGGTATCGGGCCGGATGCGCACGAAGCACTTTGGCACCTGCGGAGTCAGTACGACTGCCGGTGCAGGCGCGACGTGTCTGAACCTAATCGCCCCGACAACGGCGACGCTGAACTGCGGACTGTTTCAACCCGATGGCACGCTCGCAGTGCGGCTACACTTCGACCATCGCGTCTTCGATGGAATGCCTGCCGCGCGTGCGCTATTGGAAATGGAACACGCACTAACGGGTAGCATTCTCAACGAACTCCGCACGATGGCCGGCACCAGCAACCGCATCGGCGTACGGAATGTCGATGTCGTCGTGAGGTAGTTCACGCTTGTTCGCGGACGTTGAATTCGAGTTTCCAGCGTTGCTTGCCGTCGCGGCTGTAACACCAAATTTCGAGTTGACCGACCTCCGTGACCTTGCTGTGCAGGTGAACGGGGACGATGCGGCCACTGCCGCCCTTGCTGTCGAGCGTGACGCGCATCGGAGTCAGTTCGTCGATCTGCTCTTCCCATTCGTCGACGACTGTGC
>JAYSYI010000327.1:0-15334 GCA_043727665.1 Limnoglobus sp.
CGATGCCGTGGCCGCCGCAGCCGACAAAGCTCCGCACCTTACGCTCATCGAAAAAGGCTTCGTGAAGGAAGAGATCCTTCTGCCGATTCTCGCCGAAGAATTCGGCATGGATTGGGTCGATCTCACGCAGACGAAAGTCGAAGCCGAAGCGCTGGTTGCGGTGCCGTTAAAGTTGCTTCACCGTAAAAATCTTATGCCGATCGCTCGCCATAACGGCACACTGACAGTGGCGACTGGCGACCCGTACGATGCATACGCCATCGACGAGTTGAACACACTGACGGGGCTGCACATTCAGCCCGTGCTCGGCAGTCCGAAGGAAATCACGCGGCTCATTAAGATTCACTTCGGCGTCGGTGGCGACACCGTGAGTAGCCTCGTCGAAGATCGCAAGTCGGACATCGAATTTCTCGACGACATGGAGACCGATGATAGCGAACTCGCGAAGCAAGCGCAGGAAGCGTCGGTCGTGAAGTTGGTGAACGAAATCCTCGTCGAGGCATCGAACGAGCGGGCGAGCGACATTCATATCGAACACGAGGAAACCGGGTTGCGAGTCCGGTATCGCATCGACGGTTTGCTACAGGAACAGAAGCTGCCCGCCGAGATCAATCGCTTTCAGTCGGCGATCATTAGCCGTCTCAAGATCATGGCACGGCTAAACATCGCCGAGAAGCGTTTGCCGCAAGATGGGCGTATCAAGATGCGCGTCTCGGGGCGGGAAGTCGATGTTCGCGTCTCGATCATCCCGATGGTTCACGGCGAAGGCGTCGTCATGCGGCTCCTCGATAAGAGCCGCATGGTATTCAGCCTGAAAAGCATCGGCTTCCTGCCCGAAATCGACCGCAAGTTCCGCCAATTGATCGACCTGCCGCACGGCATCGTGATCGTCACGGGGCCAACCGGTTCGGGGAAATCGACGACGCTGTATTCGGCACTGAACGAAGTCAAAGACGAATCGACGAAGATTATCACCGTCGAAGACCCGGTCGAATATCAGCAACCGGGAATCTGCCAGATTCAGACGCACGCGAAGATCGGGCTGACGTTTGCCTCATCGCTGCGGTCAATCCTGCGGCACGACCCGGATATTATTTTGATCGGCGAAATGCGCGACCTCGAAACCGCCGAGGCCGCGATTCAGGCATCACTGACGGGGCACATGGTGTTCAGCACGCTGCACACCAACGACGCCCCGAGCGCGTTTACTCGCCTCATCGACATGAAAGTCGAGCCATTCCTCGTCGCGTCCACGGTCGAAGGCGTGCTGGCACAACGGCTGGTGCGAACGATTTGTGCCGATTGCCGCACGGAATATGTGCCAGTCACCGAAGAACTGCCGATCGACTTCCCGCACAAGCACAACGACGACGGCAGCCCGATCCGCCTTCAAATGGGGGCCGGTTGCCGATCGTGCCGTCAGTCGGGGTATCGCGGGCGGACCGGCATCCACGAGTTGCTGGTCAACACGGACATCATTAAAGATCTTGTCGTCCAGCGGGTGAATTCGAACGTGATCCGCCTTGAGGCCCTGAATCACGGCATGTCGACATTGCGTCACGATGGCTGGCGCAAGATCCTCAACGGCACCACAACCATCGACGAAGTCGGCCGCACCACCGCCGGGGACATCAGCTAACTCGCCAAGGAACATCATGCCCGATTTCACATACGAAGCCCTTGGGAGCACCGGAGCCAAGCAGACGGGTACGCTTACGGCGGCGTCCGAGCGCGAAGCCGCTACGATGCTCGATGGCCGTGGGCTGTTCCCGATTCGCATCGTGCAGGCGGCGGCGAGCCAGTCGGGTGGCGGCTACTTTTTTAGCGGTGTCAGTAAACGCCAACTTTCGACGACTTACGCACAACTGGCGGACTTGCTGCACTCTGGCGTGCCGATGTTACGCTCGCTGGAAATCCTCGAACGGCAAAGCAGCAGCAAGCGGCTCAGTAGCGTGTTGCGCGATGTTCGCATGAAAGTCGCAGATGGCACGGGGCTGGCGCAGGCGATGGCCGCACACCCGAAAGTCTTCGACGAACTCGTGATTAGCATGATCCGCGCGGGGCAAGAAGGCGGCTTCCTCGAAGACGTGCTGAAGCGCGTGGCCGTGTTCGTCGAACACCAGGAAGACCTCAAAGCGAAGGTGATCGGGGCACTCGCATACCCGGCGTTTCTGTTGCTCGCGGGGTTGTTCGTGCTGAACGTGCTGGTGATCTTCTTCGTGCCGAAGTTCGAGCCGATTTTCGAGAAGCTCAAAGCCAAGGGCGAATTGCCGTTACTGACGACGGCGCTGATCTGGTCGAGCCATCAGTTGCAATCGTGGGTGGGCGTGGTGTTGGTGATTGTGGTCGTGGGTGCCATTGCGACGTTGGTCTGGTGGTCGCGCGGGCCGGGGCGGTATACTGCGGACGCCCTCCGACTCCAGTTGCCGTTGTTTGGTAGTGTCTTTCTCGCGCTCTCGTTGTCTCGGTTTACGCGAATCCTCGGCACCATGCTGCACAACGGCATCCCGATTCTGAAGGCGCTGAACATCGCCAAAGATTCCACGGGGAACAAAGTTCTCGCCGAAGCGATCGAGCGATCCGCCGAGAACGTGACGAGCGGGCAGAAACTCGCCGACCCGCTACGGCGTTGCAAGTACTTCCCGCACGATGTCGTCGAAATGATCGCGGTCGGCGAGGAAGCGAACAGCCTGGAGAAGGTGCTAATCGACATTGCCGACAGTTTGGAGAAGCGAACCGCACGCAACCTCGAGCTAATGGTAAAACTTCTCGAACCGCTGATGTTGTTAGTGATGGCCGTCGTCGTATTATTGGTGGTCGCCGGATTGCTCCTGCCCGTGTTCAAGATGGGTTCGGCCGTGGGTGGTGCCGACTCGTAACGGCGTTACTCTCATAATTTATTAACTCGCTCCCTGCCTGATGTTACGGTATAATTTCTTCACACTCTAACGGAGGTTTGCTGATGATCGTTTCTCCTGCCCGCCGCTCCCATTCGCGTCGTTCGGCGTTCACACTTCTCGAAGTTCTCGTCGTCGTCGCCATCATCGTGGTGCTGGCGTCGGTGTCGAGCATTTACGTGTTCAAATTCTTCGACGACTCGAAGAAAGACAAAGCTCTGATGGACATGCAGGCCCTCAACACGGCCTACCAATCGTATAAGTTGAAGACCGATGAAGACCTCTCGGATATCTCGCAACTCGCACCGTACATGACCCAAGGTACGTCGGCCCTCAGCGACCCTTATGGCAACCGCTACCAAATCCGCCCGATGTCGAGTGCGGAACAACAAGACCGCATTCAATTCTTCACGGTGATCAAAGGCGAAGAGATCTTCTGGCCGCGAAAGTAGCATCGCGAACCAGTTGCAATTTTGCACAAAAAGACCACCGAAACTTTGACTCCGGCGTTGTTCCCAGATGATCAAAATCGGACGTAAGTCGTTGGTGCGTTAGGTTGGTTCCGAAAATCGGGAATGAGTCCAGGGATGGGTGGGTGGGTAGCCGGTGGAGTCATTTATTGGCTACTGAAACCACCGCGATTGGAACCGTTCCCTTTCTCCGTACACGTTCAGGTAACCTTGCGATGTCTCAACGTAAACGTCGCGGGGTTACGCTCGTCGAACTCATTGCCGTGATGGCGGTGCTGATCATTCTCGGGGGCGTCATCTTGCCCACGCTGACGGCCACGCGGCGCGATGTGTACGTCAAGGCGGCAGCGGATATGGTTCGTGGACGGATGGCCGAAGCGCGTTCGAAGGCGATCGAGAACGGGCAAGCGTACCGGTTTGCGATCTCCGAAGATGGCCGTCGCATTCGCATTGCCCCGGATACCTACGAAGCGCTCGGCGAAGTCGCGACTTCGGACGACGACAGCAGTCCGATCCTGATTCGCGAAGATGATCTGCCGAAAGGCGTGACGGTGCAACTGTACGGCGAGGAAGCCGAGTTTGCCGTGCAAGATAGTTCCGGCTGGAAGCGGCTCGTGACGTTCCAAGCCGATGGCACCTGCCGCGAAGATAGTGCGGAACTCCTCGTCTCCGAGAAGGGCGTAACACCCTTGTTGATTAGCATTCGCGGCCTCACCGGTGCGACGACGACGAGCAAAATTCCCGCGGCAGGAGGAGTGAAACCGTGATCTTAACGACGCTTCCGAAGCGACGGGGAATTACGCTCATCGAAGTCTTGATCGCGCTCGCGATCTTTTTGCTTTCGATTGCCGCCATCGGTCGTCTCGTGGACTTAGGCAGCGAGAACGCAATCGACTCGTTGAATTACGCCACGGGCACGCGGCTGGCGCAATCGAAGATGGCCGAAGTCGAAGCCGGTGTGATCTCGATTACCGGCGGTTCGGGTGGGGCGTTCGAAGTCGAAACCGATTGGGAATATTCGATCGACTCGGTGCAGTCCGACGTGCCGAACCTGTATACGGTAACGATCACTGCGACTCACACCGGCAAAGGCCGTTCGGCAACGGTGACGCTGACGCAAATGATTCTCGACCCCGCACAAATGGGTAACGCCGCCGCAGCCGTGAAGCCCACGACGACCACCGCGACTGCGGGGACCACGCCATGATCGTACGCCAAACTACTCGCCGCGGTTACACGCTCCTCGAAGTCTTGCTGGCGAGCGCGATCAGCATCATGTTGCTCGGTGCGCTCTACGTCGCTTTCGATCTGACACTTCGACAAACCGATGCCGGGCGCGAAGCCGTGGCGAAAGGCGATCTCTCGCGTGCAATCGTCAATCGCATGACGATCGACTTCACGGGTTGCATCGGCCCGATGCAAACGAAGTCCGGTGGCGGCGTACCTGCAACCACGACTGCGATTGCCACCGGAACGACCGCCGCAACAACGACCGCGACCGATGCGGTGACCGTCTCCGATACGAGCGGGTTGAGCTTGCCGGAGGGGACTGCCGCCGCCGATGTGCCGTTCCAGGGTGGCCTAGTCGGGAACGACAAACAGATCACACTCTTCGTCAGCCGGGTGCCGACGGCGCTCGTGAATCCGGAACTCGCAATGGCCGCAGCGGCGTCGGCCAAGACGCTCCCGCCGGACTTGCGCCGCGTAACGTATTACCTCGGTTCGAGTGGCGGACTTTGTCGGCAAGAGAAGCCGTACGTTACTGCCGATGGCGTGCGAAACTCGACCGACCCGGATCGTTCGCAAGAAGCCGACGACCTCATCTCCGATGAAGTCCTCGACATGACGATCGAGTACTTCGACGGCTCCGCATGGCAAACGGAATGGACCGGTTCGGACCTCACCGACGATCAACAATCGGTGAAAGGGCCACCGCGAGCGATCCGCATGACGCTCGTCATTCAGATACTCGGTGCCGCCCAAAGTAAAACGATTCAGCACGTCTTCCCCGTTCGCGCCGCGGTCGGCCTTTACACGCCTCCCGCTGCCGATGATGCCGCCACGACTATGGGGGCAACCGAATGATCCTTCCCGCAAAATCGCAAGTGCATCGCGACGGTTACGTTCTAATCGCGGTGCTGCTCGTCATCGTCGTACTGTCGCTTTCCGCGTATCAGTTTGCCGATTCGATGTCGGCGGAGTACCGGGTCGCGTATCGCTCGATGGAAGCGGCACAGGCGAAAGCGCACGCGATTTCCGGCGTGCATTACGCCGCGGCCGCGCTCGCCGACCCCGACACCGTGGCGAACGTGTTGGGTGGCAACCCGTACGACTGCGAACAAGCGTTCTCGAACGTCTCGATTGGTGCCACCGATGGCGCGCGAAAGGGCGGGCGATTCGCGTTGCTCAACATCACTGACAACGGCGATGCCAGCACCGAGAAGTTCACGCGGAAGTACGGCGTGACCGATGAAAGCGGCAAAATCAACCTGAACGCCATGATGCGGATCGATTCTTCCGGTGAGTCGTTGCACGCGATGCTGGTACTTCTGCCGAACATGACGGAAGAACTCGCCGACGCGATTGTCGACTGGTTAGATGATGATGAAGACCAACGCGCGAGCGGTGCCGAGGCGGGTGCCTACACCGAATACAAGCCGAAGAATGGCCCGCTGAGCACGATCGATGAACTGCTGCTCGTACGCGGAGTGACGCCCGAACTGCTTTACGGCAACGACCGCAATCGCAACGGCATCCAAGATCCCGGCGAGAGCAACGGCGGCGACTTTTCGCGTGGCTGGTCGGATTACCTCACGGTTTACGGCCGCGAACTGAACGTCGATTCCACGGGGGCACCGAGGTATTACGTGAACGGCACAACGCTAACGGAAGTGAACCAGAAGATCGCGGAGGCGGCCGGGCAGGCGCTCGCCGATTACGCGATCGCGTACCGGTTGTACACCGTTTCTAGCACGCTGATCCCGATGCCGAGCAAAACCGTGAAGGGCGGGCCGTCAGAATTGAATGCCGCCGTGCAACAATCGCTGAAGTCGAGTGGCAAAGCAAAGCGAACGATCGCGAACTCGCTATTAACGCTCGTGAATACGCGAGTCACGTTGCCGCGTGCCCCTGGCACGATGCCCGATGCACCGAGTGTCATCGTCGAATCGCCGCTCAATTCACCGGAATATCTGAAGACGATCATGCCGATGTTGCTCGATAAGTTGACGTGCAAGAACGGCTATGAATTCAACCCGCGCATTAACGTGAACACCTGCCCACAACCGCTGCTCGCGGTGCTGCCCGGCGTCACGGCGGAAGACGCCGCCGCCGCTGTGGCTGCCCGTGCGAACCTGTCGCCGGGTACCGCCGAGTATGCCACCGGTTCGTGGCTCGTTACGCAAGCAGGAATGCGGCCCGATATTTTCCGCCAGATCGAGCGATACATTACGGGTTACACGCAAACGTACCGCGTGCAATCGATCGGCTACTTCGGCCGCGGTGGGCCGGTCGCTCGCGTCGAAGCGGTCATCGATATTAATCGCGGTAAACCGCGGATCGTGTACTTC
Organism: Limnoglobus sp.; assembly: GCA_043727665.1. Lineage (GTDB taxonomy): Bacteria > Planctomycetota > Planctomycetia > Gemmatales > Gemmataceae > Limnoglobus. Next base: position 6,937 of record JAYSYI010000327.1, read on the forward strand.
CGCGACCTGACCGAACTCGGCCTCGGGTTCGCCCCCCCGAGACAATAACACCAGGAGTCACCGCGTTGGCCCGTTACCTGTCGGTTGATGCCGATGTTCATGGCCTGTTCGTCGCCGTTGGCAATTTGACGCGCGGACAGTTCGCCATCGAACGCACGCTAAGTGTCAGCGACGGCGCGAAGGCGCTTTCGCCATCGACGGCAGTCGAACTCGGCGGCAAACTCAAGCAACTCCTCAAAGACGCTGGGATTGCCCCCGCGCCGGTGTTGCTGACCATCGGCCGCGATCGCGTCGTCTTGAAAGAGATCAAACACCCGCCATCGCCACCGCAAGACGAAGCCGCAATCGTTCGCTTTCAAGCACTCAAAGAACTCACCGACGCACCCGAAGAAGTCATCCTCGATTACTCGCCGATAAACTTCGGCAACGCAACTTCGGGCGAGCGCAAGGCACTCGTTGCGTTCTTGCGGAAGGATGCGTTCACGGCGGCGAAAGTGTTTTGCGAAGTCGCCGGGCTGAAATTGTCGAGCGTGACACCAAGGCCATTCGCATCGGCAGCCGCGACGGCGCACGCGATTGCTTCGGGTGCCGTGGCCGCCCCCGAACGGGCCGATGCGGCAATTGGCGTACTCACCCTCGGCGAAACCGGCGGCGAATTCACCGTCACGCGGTCGGGGCAAATTGTCTTCTCGCGATCGTTACCCGGCCCCGCGACGGCCAGCGAAGCGAGCTTGCTCGGCGAACTGAAACGCAACCTCACGGTCTACACATCGCAATCGGGCGGCGATGAGGTGCAGGCGATCTATCTCGCCGAGTCGCCATCGGGTTCGGTTGGCTGGACGGCACGCCTGCAAACGGGCCTGCCGGTGCCGGTCCATGCGTTCGACCCGCTCGGCGATTCGCGCGTCGCCGATCCGATCCCCGCGCCACTGCGGGGCCGCTTCGCGGGTGTCGTTGGTCAACTCGCGGCCAAGAGTGGCGTCGGCCCAACGCCGATCAATTTCATGCAGCCACGCCAACCGCGTGCCTCAAGCAACCCGAACCGGAGCCGCGTGCTGGTCGGCGTGCTGGCCGGTGCCTTGGTGCTCGGTGCGATTGCGTTCGGTGCGTATTTGATGGTCGAACAATCGAACCGCAAAGTCGCCGACATGAAAACGCAGGTCGAGCAGGTCGACAACGATCTGAAGTCGCTCGAAATGGACGGCAAACGCCTCGCCGCAGCCGAAGAATTCGACGACCGGCAAGTCGTCTGGCTCGACGAACTGTACGACGTGGCCGACCGTTTCCCCGACATTACCAAAATGAAGCTCACGTCGTTTCTCGGTACCGCACTGCCGCCGCCGACCGAGAAAGAAAAGGAAAAAGAGAAAGCCGCGTTACTGACGGCACCGGCATCGACGCAGAAGAAAACCGCACCGAAACCGGTGGCGACGATCAAGCTCAACGTCACGACCGATTCGGCCAACATCGCCGACCGCGACCTTGCGGAGAAACTCGTTCAGACGATGGATGCCGCCCGCGATCGCTATTACTCCGGGGCACGCAAAACAACGGCAGGTAGCAGCGGTTCGGCGACCGCGAAATCGACGATGCAGCAGTTTGTGATCGAAGCGCAAATCGCACACCGACCTGCGAACGAGTTCACGCGAAAGCTCACCGCCACGCTGCCGAAGAAGGTCGAACCCGCAATTGCTGCACCGGTGCCGGGCGCGAAACCGGATGCCATCGACGACGAGAATTTGAATTTGGGTGGAGGGGATTCCCGATGAGTAGCCGTGAACGCAAATTGATTATCGTCCTGGGAATCATGGGTATCTGCGGCTTGTTGTTCGCCGCGTACCAGTTCGTGATTGCGCCGCTCGAAGAGAATAAAGCGCAACTCGCCAAGCTCTCCGAAGAATATTCCGACAAAGACGAGAAGCTGACGAACTTACGCAAAGACCTTCGGCGGCTGACCATCGCGAAGAAGCGTAGCCTGCCGAGCGAACCCGATGTGGCCCGCCGCGAATACGAAGCGATGCTGACGCGGTTGCTGCGCAACGCGGGTATTCCGCCGGGCTATACGATCGCCTCCAAAGACAATTCGGACGCGCGTTCGATCCCACTACTCGCACCGAAGCGCCCCGCCTATTCGCGCATCGGTTACTCGATTCGACTCAACAAAGTCGACCTGACGAGCCTAACGAAGTTCCTGCAAGAGTATTACCATCTGAACCTGTTGCACCAGATCGTGTGGTTCGAAGTGAAGCGCAGCGATGAAGGTTCAACCGTCATGAGCCGTCGTGGAATTTTCACCGCAGATCGCAACGACCTCACGGTGATTATCAACACCGAGGCGATCATTCTCGATGGTGCGGAGAACCGGCGTACGCTGTTGCCGATCCCGACATCGGTGGCCGCCGTGGCGGGTGGCGCGGGCTACTTCGCCGTCTCCAATTCGCCCGAAGCGGGTCGCGTGATTACCCCACAACAGTTCGTGCCACTGCTCGCGACATCGGAACGCAACTACCTCGTGATGGCCGCGAAAGATCCGTACCATGGGCCGTTGCCCACCGAGAAAATCGCCAAGTTGCCCGAACCACCGCCCGCCCCGCCTGCGAAGCCGTTGGAAGACATTAGCCCGTACATCAAGCTGAACGGCATCGTGCGAAGCTCCGATGGCACGCCGGAAGCGGGCATCTGGGATATTTCCAGCAACAAGTATTACGCGATTCGCCTGAAACGCACCGGCGATAAGACTGAGGTCGATGTGCGGAAATATTACTTTCTCAACAACCAGCGGAAGCCACTCGATTCCGGAAACGAGCTGGTAATTAGCGAAGAATTCACGAGCACGAACCGCACGTTCAAAGTGAACGGCTTCCACGAAGATGGCATGTTTCTGACCGAAACAATTATGCCAGCAAAACCCGCCGAGGTGAAGCCCGCAATCGACGTACCGAAGGCAAAATGGCCACCGCAAAAGACCACGAAACCGACGGTATCACCGGCCACGCTCGCCATCGGCTCCGCGATCGGCGGCGTCGGAATGCTCGCACCCGCACCGGTGGATAAACACTACTTCTGGCGAGTCGGCCAAACGCTGCAAGCCCTGAAAGAACTCCCACCGGCCGAGGCGAAAGTCTACATGTCGTTGATCGATCCCAAAGTGGCGATCAAACTCGAAACCGCACCTGTGCCAACCTCGGTACGCACGGCAAACTGGAAGAACGATAGAAAGACAAAAACTTACCACGAATCACACGAAATACACGAATAATAAAAACATAACTTTGAAGCAGATGATCGTGTAATGTGCTTCTTTCTCCTATTCGTGTATTTCGTGTAATTCGTGGTTCAATTCTTCAGATGGGAGTTCACTACGAATTACACGATCAATAAAAATTAATTTTGAATTAGCTGATCGTGCTCTTGTTTCACTTCTTTCTCTTATTCGTGTGATTCGTGGTTCACTTCGATTCTAAAACCGATGGACAACAATCGTTGCTATTTATACGATAGCCTATTTCGCATTTCGCAGAGGTCTGTCAATGACTCGGGTGTTTCCGCGGTATCGCATGACGTGCGCGTTGCCACTTTCGGTGGCAGTTGCGGCGTTGCCGGAGCGTGGGCTGTGGGTGCCGTGGCATCACTCGTGGATCGATCAACACGCGATGACTATCTATGAATCATTCGTCTACGAGCCGGATGCGCTCGTGTATCCGAACCTCGCGAATCGCACGGGTTGCCAGATGCTCATGCGGTCGATCTGCGACACCGAGGGCTTCTGTGCGGGTGCCACGTGGTTACTCGCGGTCGATGGCGAATACGTCGGTAGCGTGCAAGGTGTCGTTGAGGACGATGGCATCGGCCTCATTCAGAATGTCGGCATCGTTCCCGGCCATCGGCGATCCGGTTTCGGCATCGCGATGATCGTGAAGGCACTGCACGGTTTGCACGCGGCGGGCGCGAAAACGGGGCAACTCGATGTGACAGTGGGGAATGTCGCCGCGATACGACTCTACTTAAAACTCGGGTTTACTATCGACAAAACCATATACCGAACTGTTGCTATCAAGGCAAAACGCGGCCGGGTCGTTGTCGGCGCAATTCCTGCCGTCTCCGAACCCCGCGAAGGAAGGCGATCGAACCCGTGAAACAAGACGTGAATCACTTCACTTTACCGAACGGTTTGACGATCCTTGCCGAACGCATGGATCACGTCCGCTCGGCGACCGTTTCGTTCCTCATACCCGGTGGTTGTTCCTACGATCCGCCCGACCAACTCGGCATGGGCGCGATCCTGGCCGAGATGCTTTCGCGCGGTGCCGGCGAACGCGATGCGGAGCAATTGTCGCTCGCATTCGACCGCCTCGGCGTCGATCACGGCGAAACCGTCGGCTTGTTGAACATGGGCTTGTTCGGTGGCACACTCGCACGCAACGTGCCATTCGCGCTCGAACTCTTTGCGGACATGGTCTTGCGGCCAACGCTCCCCGAAGAGGAGTTGGAGTCGGTGCAATCGCTGCTCATTCAAGACCTGCAAGGGCTAGAAGATTCGCCGCAAGACAAGGTAATGATTGAACTACGCAAACGCTATTATCCGTCGCCGCTCAACCGTGACCGCTGCGGTTCGGAAGACGGCATCGAAGCCGTGACGATCGCGTCGCTTCGCAATCACCACCGCAAGCAACTCCGGCCGAACGGCACGATTTTGTCGATCGCGGGGAACATCGATTGGTCGCTGATTCGCGACAAAGCGGAAGAGTTGTTCAGCGATTGGCCGATGGCAGAAGTGACGAAGAACACCCCCACCGATGGCGTGCCCACCTCCGAGCATTTGCACAAAGACACCCAGCAGACGCAGATCGCGATTGCGTTCCCGAGCGTGCCGATGTCGCACCCGGCGTACTTCGCGGCACGCGGTGCGGTTGGCGTGTTGTCGTCGTCCGGGATGAGTTCGCGGTTGTTCACCGAAGTGCGCGAGAAGCGCGGACTCTGTTACTCGGTGTACGCGAGCCACGAAACGCTCAAGGATCGCGGCACGATCTACGCCTGTGCCGGTTCGCGTGCCGAGCGGGCACAGGAAACGCTGGACGTGATGCTCGCCGAATTGCGACGGTTAAAAGACGGTATTGAGATCGACGAGATCGACCGAATGCGGGCGAGTTTGAAAACGTCGCTCATCATGCAACAAGAATCGACGTCCGCAAGGGCCGGGGCCATCGCTCGCGATTGGTACCACCTCGGCCGGGTGCGTTCCTTCGACGAAACGCAACGCGAAATTGACGGCCTCAACGTGAGTGCCGTGCTCGACTACGCCAGCGCGTTCCCGTTCGAGACACCGACACTCGTCACGCTCGGCCCGGCACCGCTCGTGCTGCCCGCGTAACTTTCACCACACACGGGGTCGACAATGCCATTCCACACGCATCGCCTGGCGAACGGTTTGCAGATCATCGGCGAGACGATTCCGACGGCCCGTTCGGTGGGCGTCGGGTTCTTCGTGAACACCGGCTCCCGCGACGAAACGACGCCCGTTTCCGGCGTGTCGCACTTCCTCGAACATATGCTGTTCAAGGGCACGCCACGCCGAACGGCGCTCGATGTGAACTTGCACTTCGACCGCATCGGCGCGAGCTACAACGCCTACACCAGCGAAGAAGCCACGGTGTTTTACGCGGCGGTGTTGCCGGAATATCTGCTGACGGCGGTCGATATTCTCGCGGATATTTTGCGGCCGAGCCTGCGTGAGGAAGACTTCGAGACGGAGAAGAAAGTCATTCTCGAAGAGATCGGCATGTACGAAGACATGCCATCGTTCGCGGCGGGGGAATACGCGAAGAAGATTTATTACGCCGACCACCCGCTCGGTAACACGATCCTCGGCTCGTCGCAGAGCATCATAGACCTCACGCGAGATCAGATGCTCGGCTACTTCGATTCGCGTTACTCCGCACCGAACATCCTCGTCTCGGTGGCGGGACAGTTCGATTGGTCCGAATTCATCGCGATGATCGAAACGCAATGCGGCCATTGGCCGAGTGACGCCGCCGTGCGCGAAAACCTGCGGGCCGTACCCGGAGCGGGCGGCAACCACCGGATGGCCAAGGAAGGCGTCGCCCAGGAACACGTGATGTTGTTCTCGCCCGGACCCGCCGCCGAAGACCCCCTCCGCTACGCCGCCGCCACGCTCGCGCTCGCCATCGGCGACGACACGGGGAGCCGCTTTTATTGGGAACTCGTCCATCCCGGTCACGCGGAATCCGCCGGTTGCAGCATCGATCAAAGCCAGCAAAGTGGCACCACAGGTAGCTCGTTCAGTTGCGAGCCAACCCAGGCGGCCGAGAACCTCGAGATCATGTTACGCGTGCTCGCCGAAGTGCAGAAAAACAGCATCACCGCCGATGAACTCGATCAGGCAAAGAGCAAAATCTCGTCGCGCATCGTCCGCCATTCGGAGCGACCGATGGGGCGGATGCGCTCGATCGCCTCCGCATGGATTTACAACAACGAGTATCACGACATCGATGTGGAACTCAATCGCTTCGACTCGGTATCGCTCGAAGATATCCGCAAAGTGCTCGAACGATTTCCGCTCACCGACACCACCGTCGTCGCCTACGGCCCAACCACCGTCGAGGCGTAATTCGTTTAGCCTCGCCGCATAGGCTTTGCGTGGCGAAGCGCGGGGGGCGGAAACTCTCAGAAATCATCACGCGATATGCAATCGTGCCAGAGCAAGGGGAACGCCTCGTCTCGACTGTGGAAGTCCAACCCCTTGTTTGCGGGCACGAGAAATCCGCGTTTAGCCGCGCCGCGTAGGCTTTGCGTAGCGAAGCGCGGGGGCGGAAACTCTCAGAATCATCACGCAACGTCCGACACAACAAGCCCGCGCTTCGCTTCGAAGACTACGCGGCGCGGCCAAACGAATTTTGATCCTACTTCGCGATGACTTTTAACATCACCGGTTTTGCGGCGTGTTCGGTGCCTTTTCGCTCGCTCTTTGCGAGTGCGACGAACGGAATTTGCATTGGCTTGACCCACGGTTCGGCGAAAATCACGACTTCGCGTTCGGTATCGCGTGGTGTAAACAGGATGCCGCTGAGGCCGATGTTCAACACGCGGACGCCGTGCGGCAGGCCGCGAACATCGGCAGGGACGCGACCATCGAGGCCGTTGCGTCGTTCGATTTTAATCCGCAACTTCGTCTGCCCGCCGGATACGATCGTGACTTCGTTGACGTCTGTTGTTGTGGTCACATCGCCTGGCTCGATCACTTTTGGCATCCCGAAATCGGTCGTGTGAACGACGGCTTTCCCGGCGATCATCGCGGATGATTCAACCTGGCACGCGGTGGTCGCATTCACCGCATCGGCTGCGGCGAACAGCCCGAACGTACCCGATGTTTGCCCTGCTTCGATATCGGTTTCGAGTGCCTCGAAGCCTTTGGGCAAGCCGATGAGTTTCACGCGAATCGCGCCGACGAAGCCATCGATTCGCGTAGCAGTCACGGTTAGCGGTAACGCACCGTTCTTCCAGACGCTCGGCGACATGGGGCTGATTGCAAGGGTGTAATCTGGGCGCGGGGGGCACACGCTGAGGCGGTAACTGTAGTTCGCACCGCCGAAGCCACGCGAATCGGTGATGCGCACTTGATACGTGCCATCGGCAGGAGCTTCAAAGAAAATCCGCGAGTCTTGGCGGTAGCCATTGCCGCCGTCGTCGTTACGGTACGCGATGGGGAACACCGGCAGGCCGTTCGGTGGGAACACCATGCCCGGCGGGTGGATTTCGACTTTGTAAACCGACGTGTTCAACGCATGGTGTGCCGGTGTCGTATCGAGAAACCCGATCCGCTGCCCGGCGACTTGCACGAACTGCACATCGTCGTCGGGGCCTTTGGGTAACGCGCGAATCTGCATCAGTTCGGAGCCGACATAGACAAAATTATTCGCCGCGAGTTCGTTCCACGCTTCGAGGCGGATACTCGGGTTTGCCGAATCGTGATCGCGAAAGGTGACGCAGGTTTTTGCCACGCTCCGCAGGGTGGCACGGGTGACGGGGGCACCGGTCGCGTCGAGGATTTCGATGCTCGTATCGATCGGCGAACCGAGTCGCCGCGCGTGCGTTTCGACGATCCGCACGTCGCCTTTCTTCGCGGTGAACCGGACGATTTGAGACTCTCCGGGTTTCGCGAGAATGCCATCGGCCGTGCCAGGTATCGTGCGAATTTCGGCACCCGCATCGGGCGAAACAACGACCGATGGAAACTCGCCGACAGTCACGGTCAAGTCGCCGAGCGGCGTTTCCGTCATGCCCTCGACGGGTATCGCGATCTTGCTTCCGACGATGGCATCGGCGGGGACTTTTACGCGGACCGTGCGACCGTGCGGGCTGCCGAGAAAGACGCCATCGA
>JAYSYI010000328.1:0-15273 GCA_043727665.1 Limnoglobus sp.
ATTTCTGTATGTCAAAGTATTTAAGAAGCACAGCCCTGAGGCCTTCGCCTTCTGTGGATTTTAGGATGCCAATGACGAGCTTTTGGTAGGCATCTTTGCTGACACCGAGGGATCCGGTTATCAGCCCAACCAGTGCCTTCTGGTTGAAGAACTTGAGCAGGCTGCGATAGTCTTTGCTGACGTATATCCCTTGAAAGAGTTTCTTCGCGGGATGTTGCAACTCGATGAATCCAGTCGGGGACTGACCGCCGCCAACATCATCGGCAAACTGAAAGACCTGCCGGATTCGCCACCGGATTGGATGTCGGAAATGCGTTCCGCCGTGGAAGAACTCTGTGAACGCCTCGATAGCCGCAAACTGAGTTACAGACTGCGAAGTTTCAAGGGCCGCAACTTCAAGGAAATGATGCTCGAAGAGGCGGGTAAAAAGAACGGCTCGAATCGTTGGCTCGTTAGACGACGCGACTCGAAGGCAAAGCCCCAAACGGGGGATACGGGGCATAAGGGGGATGTTTCCCCCCGTGCCGCAATCGTGCAAAATTCCGATACGGGGCATCCGGGGGATTTTTCCGCCGATGTTGCAACCGTGCGAAGTTCGCAACCCTCGTTCGGCTCGATGGATTGGAAATCGCAAATGCTACCCGATTAACCTCGTTCGTTCTCAAACGTACCTGACGTGCCGCGTGCCGTCGGGTATACTTCATTCGCCTTAAGGTATATCTCAGAAAGGCCCTCACCGTGGCTGCCCTTCGTCGTAAGTACTACACCCGCCCGATTCCAACCGATGCCGTACGCATCACGCACAAGGGCAAGCCCGCCGCCCGATACAAGGGCCGCGATGGTAAGCCCGTGGTGGCGTTACTCAACGAAGAGGGAACCCGTTGCCGTGTGCGTTCCGATTGTTGGGTTGGCCGCTACGAAGATGCCAACGGCAAGTTCTGCGAAGTTTCGTTGTCGTCGGATCGGGCCGCATCCGAAATCATGCTTAACGACTTGCTGAAGAAAGTCGAAAAGCGGAAGGCCGGTTTGATCGACGACTATTCTGAGCATCGTAACCGCCCGTTGGCCGAACATATCGAAGCCTACCGTCGGCATCACGCCGAACTCGGCAACACGCCCCAGCAAGCCGCACAAGCAACGCGCCGTTGCGAGAAAGTATTCGCTTCGTGCGGGTTCCTGCGACTGTCGGACCTGAACGCGGAATCGGCATCGGGTTGGCTGACAACGCAACGCGGGAAGGCACGGAACAAGGGTGGCATCGGTGCGCGGACATTCAACCACTACGCCACGTCGTTGAAGGCATTCGGTTCGTGGGCGGTCAAAACCCGTCGCGTACAAGACAACCCGTTCCGCTTTCTGGCGAAGATCAACAACGAAGTCGATGTTCGCCATGAACGCCGCCCATTGACCGATGAGGAATTCTCCCGGCTCATCGGGGCCGCAACGATGGGGAAGCCGTTCCGCAAGATGGCGGGGCTGGATCGGGCCGCGCTGTACTTCACCGCTGCGGCAACGGGAATACGAGCATCGGAACTGGCATCGCTCACACGGGCATCGTTCGACCTCAATGGCGACCCGCCTACGGTGACCGTGGCCGCCGCCTACTCAAAGCATCGCCGCGAAGACATCGTTCCACTTCACGCCGAACTGATTGCCTACCTCGTTCCGTGGTTCGACGGGAAGCCCCTCGATGCCCCGCTCTGGCCGGGGAAGTGGGCGGTGAACAACGAAGCCGGTGACCTCATCCGTCGCGATTTGGCGAACGCACGCACGACTTGGATCGGGGAAGCGTCAAGCGACCGGGAACGCGACGAACGGACGGCATCGGACTTTCTGACCTACCGAGATTCTGCGGGCCGTGTGGCCGACTTCCATTCGCTTCGGCATCGCTTCATTACGGAATTGGTGAAGGCCGGGGTGCATCCGAAAGATGCCAAGGAACTGGCACGGCATTCTACGATCACTTTGACGATGGATCGCTACGCCCACGTCGGGTTGCGCGATACCGCCGCCGCACTGTCAAAACTCAAACTCGGTACGCCCGCTACGTCGTCAGAAAGCATCGGTCTCCGTGCCACGGGAACCGACGGTGCCGCGAACCTTCCCCCGAGCCTTCCCCCGGCGCGTGGGGAAAGTTGGGGAAAATCGAGTAAAGATGAGAAAACGACCGCCCTTTCGGGAGTGGCCGGGAAGATCGATCCGAAGCTAGAAATCAAGGCTTTTGTAGGCGAAAATGTGAGTTCTACCGCATTGCACCCGACTGGGGTCGAACCAGTAACCTTCGGTTTCGTAGACCGATGCTCTATCCAGTTGAGCTACGAGTGCATGTGCAGATGGTACGGACAGTGGCGAGTGCTGTCAACTGCGGCTTGTGGGTTGCCCTTTCTCGGTCGATGCATAATCCTGTTATCTGCTAGATATTCGACCCTTTTGCCGAGTGTGCGATGAGCCATACGACGATCCAGACGATTCGTGCCCGTGAGATTTTGGACAGCCGCGGTAACCCGACGGTGGAAGTCGATGTCGTGCTGGCTTGCGGCACGTTAGGCCGCGCGGCGGTGCCGAGTGGCGCGAGCACGGGGGCGCACGAAGCGGCGGAATTGCGCGACGAAGACAAGAAACGCTACCTCGGCAAAGGCACGCTGAAAGCGGTGGCCCACGTTAACAACGACATCGCCAAGGCACTTATTGGCAAGGATGTCTTCGATCAGGTCGGCATCGACAAGGCGATGATCGCGCTCGATGGCACGCCGAACAAGTCGAAGTTCGGTGCGAATGCCATTTTGGGCGTGTCGATGGCTGCGGCGCATGCGGCGGCGAAAAAGTGTGGGATGCCGCTGTATCGCTACGTTGGCGGTACGAATGCGACGGTGCTTCCCGTGCCGCTGATGAACATCCTGAACGGTGGCAAACATGCCGATAGCACCGTCGATTTCCAGGAATTCATGATCGTGCCGATCGGTGCTCCGACGTTTCGCGAAGGGTTGCGGATGGGTGCGGAAGTGTTCCATAGCCTTAAGAAAGTGCTTCACGACAAGCATCTCAACACGGCCGTCGGCGATGAGGGCGGTTTCGCACCGAACATTGCGTCGGCCGACGAAGCACTTGCGATCATCAGTATCGCAGTCGAAAAGGCCGGTTACAAACTCGGCGACCAAGTCGCGTTTGCACTCGATGCCGCGTGTACGGAGCTTTACGAAGAGGCGAAACACAAGGGCAAGGAAGGCTACTGCTTCTTCAAGAGCGCCCCAGACAATATCATTAGCTCCGACGAGATGATCGACTTGTGGACGACGCTGAGCAACAAATACCCGATCGTTTCGATCGAAGACGGCCTCAGTGAAGACGATTGGGTGGGTTGGAAGAAGCTGACTGCAAAGCTCGGTTCGAAGATGCAACTCGTCGGCGACGATCTGTACGTCACGAATACGACGCGGCTCAAGCGGGGTATCGACGAGCATTGCGGGAACAGCATTTTGGTGAAAGTGAACCAGATCGGTACGCTCACGGAGACGCTTGAAGCGGTCGAGATGGCGAAGCGGAACAAGATGACGGCGATCCTCAGCCATCGTTCCGGCGAGACCGAAGACACGACGATCGCGGACCTTGCGGTGGCCACCAATTGCGGCCAGATCAAGACCGGCTCCGCGAGCCGTACGGATCGCATTGCGAAGTACAATCAGCTTCTGCGTATCGAAGAGCAACTCGGTTCGGCCGCCGTCTATGGCGTCGAAATGCGGAAAAAGTAGGGTTCCGAATCGACGTAAGTCACAATTGCTAACTCTCCAAAACCGTATTTTGGAGTGTTTTTTCGTCTCAAAAGGACACTTTTTGATCGCAAATCGCTGATTTGTTTCGGGGGGGTTTGCCGTAACTTACATTCACATCGTGGGTTACGCCGAGGATCACGCGGCTGGCACTCGCCGTAAGTACCGACCGTACCGCGACACAATGCGACCGTTTGGTGTCATTTTGCGACATTTCTGTGTCATTTTGCGACATTTCTGTGTTATTTTGCGACATTTCTGTGTCACTTTGCGACATTTCTGTGTCACTTTGCGCACGCTGCGAATTCCGACTTACGTCACATCGCCTTGGATTTTTTGACTTCGGTGAATTGCATGGGTGCTAGTTTTTCATCGACTGTAACGAAGAAAGGTTTTGCTGTGCCAATACGCCAGTGTGGTTGGTGACTTTTGAGGAATTCTCAGAGATACTCCGGAAGCGACCGTGCATTCGCATCGCTACGGAAAGTGCAACTTCAATAACGGGGGAACGGGCCGCGCCTACAGGAAAGCGATCGTGCCGGTGGCGACGTCGTACATGGCACCGGCGACGACGATCCTTCCTTCTTCTTTTAGGCGGTTCAGCGTTTGGCTTTGCTCGCAGATTCGGAATACGGTTCGCTCGACATTACGGCGGGCGACTTCATCAACATAGACGGCCAGATCTTCATCGGGTTGCGGTATGGTTTCGTTCGAGTGCTGGATTTCGCTAACGATGCCTTGCAGGTGCTCGCAGACGATCTGTTCTTTAGACTTCTGGGTGTCGCGGCTCCAGGCGACTGTTGCACCGACGGCCCCGCATCGCGTGTGGCCCATCACCAGCACGAGTTTCGCACCGGCGACCGCACAACTGTACTCGAGGCTGCCAATCACCTCCTCGGACGTCACGTTACCCGCAATCCGCACGTTGAGAATGTCGCCGACGCCGAGGTCGAAGATCAACTCGGCGGGCGTGCGCGAATCGATGCAACTCAGAATGACGGCGAGCGGATGTTGCCCTGAAGCGGTGGCGCGAATCTGCCGATGGATGTCGCGGGTGAGGTTCTCGCCGCTCCGGAACCGCTCGTGACCGGTTTTCAGAATGTCCAGAACTTGCGACGGCGTCAGTTCGTTTTGCAGTTCGCGCGTCGAATAATCGATGAAGTGCGTGCGGTTATGCAGCTTGTATTCGGTGCGAAACCCGACGAGGCTGACCGCGATGTTTCGCGTCGGTGCGGCGACATTCGTGTAATCGCGAATGAGCGCGAGAATATCCGGGTCGATGTAATCGGTGGTCTCCGCGTCGATGAGAACGTGGCCGCCGGAAGGCACGTCGTTGAGCGCCTGATCGAGTGCGGCCCGGTTGAGGAAACTCACCGTGTTTGCCAACTCGATACGGACGACTTCGTTGTTGAGATGCTTCTCGACGACTCGGCGGATTGGGCGGCGGAAGTTGCTTTGCAAAATGTAACCGATGCTGATGGCGAGGCCGATGAGCACGCCGATGAGCAAGTCGGTAAACACGATGGCGAGTACAGTGACGAGGAACGGAACGAACTGCGTGCGGCCCGCTTTCGCCATTTCGCGGATGAGTTTCGGGCTGGCTAATTTGTATCCGGTAAAGATCAGAATCGCGGCGAGGCACGATTTCGGAATGAGATTCAACCAGTGCGGCAACAGCGCGATGCAGACCAGCAGCAGTACCCCGTGAATGATCGCGGACGCTTTCGACTTGTTACCCGCGTTGATGTTCACCGAACTGCGCACGATCACCGACGTGACCGGTAACCCGCCGATCAACCCCGCCACGATGTTTCCCAAACCTTGTGCGATCAGTTCGCGGTTCGGCGGCGATGTCCGCTGGAGCGGATCGATTTTATCCACGGCTTCGAGGTTCAAGAGCGTTTCCAACGAGGCCACGATCGCAATTGTAATCGCCGCGATAGAGATCGCACGGTTCGACCACTGCGAGAAGTCCGGCGTCTTGAATAACTGGAAAAACTCCGTCGGCGAGTTCGCAATATCGACTTGAACGAGATGGCTCGGTTCGATCACCCACAGCCCGAAATGCCGGAGCAACAGGTTCGTACCGACACCGAATATCACGACGACGAGCGAAGAGGGGATCGGGGATTTCGCGAGCCGTTTCCACTTCCCCCAGACGTACAGCAACAGCAGCGAGAGTATGCCGATTGCCATCGCGCCGTACTGGAAATCGTCGAAGGTGTTGAAGAGTTCGCTGAAGGTGTTTTCTTTGTCAGGTTGTTGGAATGCCATCTCGCCATCGGGGTCGGCATCGTGTCCGACGACGTGCGGAAGCTGCTTCAAAATCAGCAATACGCCGATGGCGGCGAGCAGTCCCTTGATGACGCTCGACGGGAAGAACGCCGCGATGAAGCCCATTCTTAGGTAGCCGAGGCCGATCTGGATGAACCCGGCAAGCGTGACCGCAAGCAGGAATGCTTCGAACGAGCCAAGACTGAGAATCTGCGAGGCGACTACTGCCGCCAACCCGGCCGCTGGCCCGCTGACGCTCGTTTGCGAGCCACTCGCAAACCCGACGAGGATGCCGCCGATAATCCCCGCAACAAGACCCGCAAACGGCGGTGCATTTGAAGCAAGTGCAACCCCCAGACACAACGGCAACGCCACCAGAAACACCACGAGGCCCGCAACCCCATCACGCCGGAAATCCATAGTCGAAGACTCCTGTTTTCAGCGGTCAGCGGTTTTGAGATTGGCTGACAACTGAAAGCCGAAGGCGTGCTGAAAGCCGAAGGCGAGCTGAAAGCTCGATTGCTAATTTCGGCTGAATGGCAACTTGCGACGGGAATCTAAACCGAGTGGGTCGGACAGGAATTTGGCGTAACAGTGCCCGCAAAGGTCGTACTCTTTTTTGGCGAATGCGGATGGCATCTCGATGGTCTCGAACTCGCTTTGCGATTCGTTGCGTTCCAACTCGGACAACAGTTCGTCCATCTCTTCGACCGCATCGGTATCGGCGGTGTCGTCGAAACCCACTGCCTCGGTAACCGCAAAACCTTCGATTCGAACGGCATAATGATTGTCGCAATGGGGCGTGAGTGTCTTCCCGCAGAGATCGCATGAAAAATGACGCATAGTAGCAAGTCTCCCAATGACATCGAACCATCATCTTACGATGTCTGGCCGCAGAATGAAATCGGCGAATCGCAACCGCCAGGTTGTCGAGAGTGATCTCAGTTCGCGAGACGCCGATCCCTAATTTGTGACAGTTTTCGAAAAACGGGTCAAGCGGGATTCTGCGACAAGCGGTTCACGCGAGTCGTGGGAAGAGTGGTTTGACTTTGCCGTCGACCAACATGGCCGTTACACGCATGTCGTCCGGTTGGGCGTGCAGTTCGGCTGCGTCGGCGTATGTGACTTCGCTCCACGGCTTCGGGAAGTTGAAACTCGTGTAAATGATCTCTGCCGAGCGGGGGATGAACGGCTTCAGCAGGATGCTGGCAATCCGCAACGAATGGATCACGTTGAAGATCACGATCTTGCCTCGCTCTTTCTCCTCGGCAGTGCCTTTCACCAACTTCCACGGGGCTTCCGTGTCGATGTACTGGTTCGCCGGTGCGCAGACTTTCAAAATGATCGCCTGCAACGCAAGGTTGTAATCGCAATTTTCCACGGCCAGTCGCACCTCGGCCACGACTTTCGCAGCATCGAAATCGACGGTCACTTTGTCCGGAACGCGGCCGGCCGTCCCCGTCATCACCGCATCGAAACTTTTTGCCCCGACGGTAATGCACCGGCTCAGCAGGTTCCCGAGTTTGTTAGCCAGTTCGCTGTCGCAGACTTCCTCGTAACGCTTGCCGCTGTAGTCGCCGTCGCCCGGATACGCACATTCGCGCATGAAGTAGTAGCGGTAAGCATCGACGCTACTTTTCGCGATAATCTCGCGCGGTTCGACGACGTTACCCATGCTCTTGCCGATCTTCGTGCCGTCATTGTTCACGAAGCCGTGGCTGAAGACTTGCTTCGGCGGTTCGATGCCCGCTGCCCAACACATCGCAGGCCAGATGTGGCAATGGAAGCGAGTGATGTCCTTGCCGATGAAATGCATGTCCGCCGGCCAGTTTTTTTGAAACAGCGCTTCATCGTCGCCGTAGCCGATGCCGGTGATGTACGTGAGCAGCGCATCGAACCAGACGTAGATCGTGAACTCGGGGTCGAATGGCAGGCGCATTCCCCACGATTCGCCTTGCCGCGAGATATTCAGGTCTTCGAGGCCTTCGGCTTCGATGAAGCCGATCATTTCGTTGCGACGACTATCGGGTTGCACGAAGTCAGGATTGTCCTTTAGGAACGCGAGCAGGCGATCCGAAAACGAACTCAGTTTGAAGTACCAGCACGGCTCTGAACGGCGCACGAGTGGGCGGTTGTGGTTCGGGCAAAGCCCCGCATTTTCCTTGTGGAGCTTCTCCGATTTGAACTCCTCGCAACCGGGGCAGAACCAGCCTTCGTAGGCCCCTTTGTAGATATGGCCGTTGTCGTAGACCTTCTGAATAAATTTACGGCAACACTCTTTGTGCCGGGCATGGCTCGTCTGAATGAAGACATCGTACGAGATATCGAGCGCGTCCCAGACTTCGCGGAATTGCCGGGCCATATCATCGCAATACGCTTGCGGATCGAGGCCGAGTTCTTTGGCTTTGTCCGCGACTTTCAGCGTGTTTTCGTCGTTTCCCATCAGAAATAGCACGTCGTAGCCTTCCATCCGACGATAGCGAGCCTGCACGTCGGCCCCGACTTTCTCGAATGCCGTGCCAATGTGCGGACGGCTATTTGGATAATCGATGGCGGTGGTCTGAAACCATTTCTTCGGCTGATCGGTCACGGGAGGCATCCTTCAGTGTCGTGCGGCTACACAAATCGTTTTATCAGAGTCACCGCGTCTGCGGTAGTCGCAGCGTTCCGACTGCTGGCGGAGCTTTCTCCGATTCTTCATCGCACGTTGCGCGATACCACACATCGCGAGAATAGTCTGTATTTAACGAAATCTTGCTACCCAGGAGCCAGTTCATGTTGCGAAGAATGCGAAGCCGAAGTGCATTTACCCTGATTGAACTCCTCGTTGTGATTGCGATCATTGCGATTCTGATCGGGCTTTTGTTGCCTGCGGTGCAGAAGGTTCGCGAATCGGCGGCGCGGGCCACTTGCACTAACAATCTGAAGCAAATCGGCCTCGCACTGCATAGTCATCACGATAGCCTTCTCCAGTTCCCGAATGCGGGTTCCGATGGTCCGAATACCACTTGCTGTAATGCGAGCACGCGCGTCGGCTGGACGTGGATGTTCCACATTACGCCGTACATTGAACAGCAGAACATCTTCAACAACACCGATAATGCCGTCGTCGGAGCGAGTGTCATTAAGAGCTATTACTGCCCGAGTCGCCGTCAGGCGGTGGCATACGGTTCGACGACGCTCACCGCCCGTTGCGATTACGCTGGGAATGGCGGCCGCACATTCAACGATGAAGGCCGCGAAGGCATGATGGTACGGCAGTGGAAACTGATCCCGACGCCAACACCCGCCAAAGCGATCGATGCCCCCGTCGAGAACCGCCGTCGCATGGCCGACGTGACCGATGGCTTGTCGAACACCTTACTTGTTGGGGAAAAACAGTGCCACCCGACCGTACTCGGCACTGCGGGCGGCGACAACGAATCGTGGAATAACTCGGGGTGGGACCAAGACCACGAACGCTTCGGTGACAGCCTGCCAGAAGCAGACGATAAGCATCCGAATTCATCGCAACCGACGTTCTGGTCGGTCAAGTTCGGCGGCTCGCACCCTGGCGGTTTCACTGCGGTGATGGGGGACGGTTCGGTGCGATTCAGTCGCTACACGGTGGACGCCAACAACTGGCTGCGAACTTGCCTGATTTCAGATGGCGAAGTTGTCAACATCGATTAATCACCGCAACGCACACACACAATACTGAGGACGATTGACATGACGCGAATGCCGAAGACTGTGCGTGGGTTCACGCTGATCGAACTGCTGGTGGTAATAGCGATTATTGCCGTGCTGATCGGGCTGTTGTTACCCGCCGTGCAGAAAGTGCGAGAGGCGGCGGCGCGGGCGAAGTGCCAGAACAACATGAAGCAATTGGGACTGGCACTGCACAATTATCAGTCGCAAACGGGCTTCTTTCCGCCAGGTGGCATCTCGCCGTACACGAGCGCCGCACAGAATATGCGCCCGCAGAATGCCGGGAAGCGCCTCGGAATCAAGGATGTTCCCGACAATGTCCACCACAGTTTCGCGTCGTTCTTGCTGCCGCACTTGGAGCAAGGTAACGTCGCCCAACAATACAACCTGCAAGTGAGTTGGGAAAAACAGCCGATCATCAGCACCGTAATACCGACGTTCCTGTGCCCGAGTGCGCCCGATGGCAATCGCTTTGCGGTCAAGACGGTACGCGGTGTCGCAGTGAATGCGGCCATCTCCGATTACGCACCCAACAATGCCTACAGTAGCGGCCTCGAAACGCCGACGGCCTACGTCGATCTTACGCCGACCAACAACCGCAATGGCGTTCTTCAGGCCAACCAGCTTTGGAGCGTTACCGAAGTCCGCGATGGCACCTCGAACACCTTGGCGCTGTCCGAGTGTGCAGGTCGTCCGGGCAGCTGGGTAAAAGGCATGCTCGTGAACCCGACTTCGCAGACCGATGGCGGTTGGGCCGACCGCGACAACGAGTACATCGTCCACGGTGCGCAACTCGCGAACGGCACGACCAGCCCTGGGCCGTGCCACACGAATTGCAACAACGGCAACGAAGTTTACAGCTTCCACAATGGCGGCGCGAACCACGTTTTCGCCGATGGTTCGGTTCACTTCATCTCGGCGAACATGGACATTCGGTTGTTCGTGAAGTTCATCACCCGCAGCGGTGGCGATCAAGCTCCGTCGGAATATTAGGAGAATACTTCGTGCGTATATGCTTCTCAATCACCATTCTCACATGCGGCCTCATCGGGTGCGAACGGGCACCCGAAGCGGCGAAGCTCGTTCCCGTTAGCGGGAAAATTCAGTATGCCGGGAAGTCGGCGGCGGGCATTCGCGTGACCTTCTACCCGACTAGCGAACCGGCACTGACTGAGACCGGGCGGCCGGTCTACCCGACGGGCACAGTCGACGCGAACGGGCAGTTCACGCTTCAGACATCGGGGCACGGTAACGGGGCTGCGCCGGGCAGTTATCAAGTCGTGTTAAACTGGCCGACTGAAGTTGCGGAGGATCAAGAAGCGAAGGACGAAGACCGCTTGCTCGGCTGGTACGATGTCGCGCATTCCTCGCTAACGGTGAAAGTGATCGCGAACGAACTGACGCTGCCTACGATTAATTTGCCGCCAGTGAAAGGGCCACCGGAAGCTGTTCAAGGCATTCCGGGCCGAAATTAAAGCACGCCGTTGCGTGGGGGGTTGCAGTTCGGCTACGATGTGATCCGTTTCCTCCCCGAACCGGTTACGAGTGATGTGCTGTATGGCTTTGCCAGATTCTCGCCCGCGTCCCATCGAATCGTGGCGCTGGCGGATCGTCGGGTTGCTGTTTCTCGCCACGATGATCAACTACATGGATCGGCTCGCACTTTACAACACGCAACGTTACCTCCTGCCCGAATTCGAACCCGACCCCGAAAAACGCAACCTCGTTTACGCGAACATCAACTTCGCGTTCGGACTCTCGTTCGGCTTGTTCCAGATCGTTGCCGGGTTCCTGATCGATCGCTTTAGTTTACGCTGGCTATACCTCGGCGCGATCGTGGTTTGGTCGCTGGCGGGGCTACTAACGGGGTTCGTACCGGCGGGGGCCGTGGCGGCGCTGATGGCGCTTCGCGTCGTGCTCGGACTGGGGGAAGCGTTCAACTGGCCGTGTGCCGTCGCGTGCATTCGGCGAATGATTCCGCGCGAATCGCGCAGCGTGGCGAACGGCTTCTTCCATAGCGGGGCGTCGTTAGGGGCGATCGCTACGCCGTTCCTCGTGCTGCTTTTCGTCGATACTTCGACTGGCGAAGGTTGGCGAACGGTGTTTATTTCGGTCGGTGCCGTCGGCGTGCTTTGGGCGATCTTGTGGATGGTACAAACGCGCGGCGAACGCGGTCGAATCATCGACGCGCCACCCACGGCAGATCCCGGCTACGAAGCCGAACCCGCGCGGTCGTTCGCGCATGTGCTGGGCTTGCATCCGTTTTGGATTTGCTTGGGCACCGGCATCTGCGTGAACCTCTGTTGGCACTTCTATAATCAGTGGTTTCCGCGGTACCTCACCGAAGATATTCGGCTGTCTGGCCCGAGCGAACAGTGGATCCTCGCCGGGTTTTACGTGGCCGCCGACCTCGGCAGTTTGTTCTCCGGCTGGCTCATCCGCAAGCGAATCCGTGGCGGGCGTACCGTCGAAACGTCTCGCAAACAGACGATGCTGTTCCTCGCGATCGCCGTGTTTTGTGCATCGATGCCCGCTGCGTTTATTTCGTCGGATGTGTTGTGGGCGAAGTTCGCGTTCTTCTATATCGTTGCGGCGGCGGCGATGGGCGGCTTCGCGATTTTCTTCTCGTTGGCGCAAGACATCGTACCGCGGCACACCGCGCAAATCCTCGGCGTCTGCGGGTGTATGTCGTGGCTCGTTATCTCGGGCGTGACCAAGATGATCGGTGATTTCCAGCTGGCCGGGCCTGGGAAATACGCCGATCTGTTCGCACTCGTCGGCTGCGTACCGCTAATCGCCGCGATTATCGGCTGGCAGTGGAAAGAGCCATCAATTCAGTCCCGCAACGACCTTCCGCACGAGCACCCGTAGCTTTTTCTCGGCTTCGTTGGCCACGTGAATAATCTCTGGCAGACTCACCGGTTGCAGGGCGTCTGCGAGGCACATATCGGTGACGACGGAGATGCCCATGCAGCGCATTTTCGAATGCACGCCGACGATGACTTCGGGCACCGTGGACATGCCGACGACGTCCGCACCGATCGTCCGCAAGAAGCGATATTCGGCCTTCGTCTCGAGGTTCGGCCCCGATACGGCGACGTAGACGCCTTGCTGGCAAGGGATTTTCTCTTCGAGTGCGACGCGGCGTGCGAGCTTGAGCAACTCGCGGTCGTAGGCATTGCACATGTCGGGGAAGCGTTCGCCGAGGCGGTCGTCGTTCGGGCCGATCAGCGGATTATCGCCGATCAGGTTGATGTGATCTTCGATCAACATCAGGTCGCCCTTCTCGTATTGCGGGTTCATGCCGCCACAGGCGTTCGAGGCAATCAGCACTTCGCAACCGAGCGTTTTCATGACGCGCACGGGGAAGGTAATCTGTTGTAGCCGATAGCCTTCGTAGAAATGGAAACGTCCTTCCATCGCCATGACGGGCTTGCCGGCGAGCGTACCGCAAACGAGTTGCCCTTTGTGCGACGGGGCGGTCGAATGCGGGAAGTGCGGGATATCTTGGTACGGCAGCGTTATTTCGGCATCGATGTCTTCGACGAGTTTGCCGAGGCCCGTTCCGAGGATGATGCCCACCAACGGCGTGCCTTGCCACTTCGAGCGAATGAATGCGGCGGCTTCCTGAATCTGGTCGAACAGTGCGGTCATGGGTGAATGTCCGATTGACGGGAACGGTGGCGAGGCGTTAGTTTCCTTCAAGATACATGCCACCACCACCCAACGCCAACCCGTTCGCACGTCGGCTGCCGGGGATCGCTACCGAACGCGATCTCAACCGGATGGCATGGGCACCTTCGTACCGCGCCCCACGGCTGCGCGACGTGCAAAACCTATCCGCTTCACCATTGCCACAAGTGACGGGTAAAGAACGCGAACTGCTCGATGCGATACTCGAAAACATCGACGCGGTGGAACCGAGACGTGCGTACGCAGAATTCATCGGCGGCGAACGCGGTACGTTCATTCGGCGGCAATTGGAGGGCGATGCAGACGCCATCGTTCCCGCGTGTGCGTCGTTGCCATTCGCGGCGTGGGAAGCACGCGACCTGATCTTCCGCAACGGCTTCGCCGAAGGCATGTCGCTGGCGGGGCGCTGCTTTATCAGTCGCGGCGCGGAACTGCTGCGGTTCACGCCGTTACGCGAACTCCGCCTCGTGGCGATCGCGCCGTTCATGGGCGAACTCGCGAATTGCCCACACCTCAGCCGCATCGAAAGCCTGAGCCTTCGGGGGAACCACATCGAAGCCGAGGGCGTTCGGCACCTGGTAACGTCGCCATACCTGACGCGATTACGGCACCTCGATTTGCGTCGAAACTCGCTCGATGCCGAAGCGATCCGCGAACTGCAAACCGCATCCTGGTACTCACAACTGGAGAAAATCGATTTGGCAGAGAATGCGTATTCTTAACTCGTAAAACAATTGGCGTGCCCTCACTCCGACATCGAGAATAATCATGGCTGTCAATCTCCCGCCGCATTACCACGATGCCGAAGCGCGTTATCAGAAGGGCCGCACACCCGAAGAAAAGCTCGCGGCGCTGCGGGAAATGTGGGTAATTCTGCCCAAGCACAAGGCGAGCGAGAAGGTTCAGGCGTTGCTGAAAACGAAGATCAGCGAGTTGACGGACCAAGTTGAACAAGAGAAGAACGGGCCGAAGAAGGCTGCGCCGGGGACGTTCAAGATCACGCCGCAAGGGGCGGGGCAGGTGGTGTTTTTGGGGCCGCCGAACGCGGGGAAATCGCGATTGTTGTCGAAATTGACGAAGGCGACGCCGACGGTTGCGCCGTATCCGTTTACGACCCGCGAGCCGATTCCGGGGATGATGGATTACGAAGATGTCCGCGTGCAACTGATCGATTTGCCGCCGATTACGGCGGATGCGTACGAGCCGTTCATCACCGATATCACACGGGCCGCCGATGCCGCCGTGTTATTTTTGGATCTCTCCGACGACGACGGCCCGGCTGCCACGGTCGCGACTCTCAAACGGCTGAAACAAGCGCGTCGCGTGCTGATTAGCGGCCGCCCCAACGACGATGACCCGACGATTTATCAGCTGAATATGTTGCTCGTTGCGAACAAATGCGACGATGAAGCCGCCGATGTCCGCCTCGAAATTGCCAAAGAATCGCTCGGCACGCATTTCCCGATTCTGGTCGTGTCGTGCGAGACCGGCGAGGGACTCGATGCGCTGCGTAAGGCAATCTTCGAACTGCTCGGCGTCATGCGAGTTTACACGAAACAGCCCGGAAAACCGCCCGATATGGCGTCGCCGTTCACCTGCCCGCACGGTTCGACAGTCAGCGAATTTGCGGGATACGTCCACAACGATTTCGAAGACGGCGTCAAAACCGCCCGCGTCTGGGGCAGTGCTGCATTCGATGGGCAGACCGTCGGGCGCGACCACGTTGTAAAAAATGGGGACGTTGTCGAGTTACATTTGTAAACATCGATAGTCGAACTTTCTCACACTCCGTGTGGTGCCTCCCCACCCATGAATGAAACTTCCTCGCTCCGCTACCTGGTGCGACACG
>JAYSYI010000329.1:0-5048 GCA_043727665.1 Limnoglobus sp.
TCGCCAGCGGTGCCGACGAAGTCGTTCCACATCGGCTTCCCCACGAAGTTGATCGCAGCAGGGCCATACACGATTGAAGTCGGCTCGGACATTGCCTCAACGATCGGCGACCGGCTCGACATGAACCAGAATGCGGGCTTGGCGGTACTTCGCGGCACTGACCCGAACGCAAGCTCGTATTCGACCGTTACCCGTGCGACGACTCTCGGCCAACCGGCGGCCGCATTCGGTGCAAACGGTTCGCCGACGCAATCAGCCTCAATGCCAGTGAACGTGCCCGACACGTTCCAAATTGCACAGAATCTCGCCGTTTCGCCGAACTCGCGGGCTCGCGTAACGGTCAACCTGACGCACCCGAACGTCAAGGAACTCGACCTCGATCTCGTTTCGCCCGATGGCCTGACGCGCATTCGCTTGTTCAGCGGGGCGAACATCTTGCCTGCGGCACCGCTTGCGAACCTTCGCAACACGATCTTCGACGACGGTGCCGTTACGCCGATTCAAATTGGTGGCGTTGGTCAGTTCAACGGTATCTTCAACCCCGAACTTCCTCTGACGGGTATTCTCGGTCGCAGCTCGCTCGGCAACTGGACGCTTCAAGTCCGCAACAACGGTGCCCAAGCGGGGACGATCGATAACTGGTCGCTCGAACTGCCGAAAGCGGACATCGGCTCGGGCCTCGGCGAACCGGTGGCGGACCGCTTCGAAGTCGGCTTCCGCATCTTCACGCAAGAGCCTTCGCAGGTTGTCACGAAGCAGCAGTTTACGCCGTTCGGCCCCGCACCGCTCGGCGGGCAGTCGCGGATCAACCGCGTGACGGGCTTGGCGATGGACCCATCGGACCCATCGGGGAACACCGTATTCGTCGGTGGGGCCAGCGGTGGCATCTGGAAAACGACTAACTTCCTTACGCAAGATGCCGTCGGTCCGAACTGGATTCCGCTCACCGACTTCGGCCCATCGAGCAGCTTGAACACCGGCGGTATCGCGGTATTCGCCCGCAACAACGACCCGAATCAGTCGATCGTGTTCGCCGTCACTGGCGAAGGTGACACGGGTCGCTCGGGTGTCGGCGTGCTTCGCTCGCTCGATGGCGGGCGGAACTGGAAAGTCCTCGATAGCACGAGCAATGCCGATGGCATTGGGAACATCTTGCCGATCGATTCGACACTCCGCGATCGTCGCTTCGTCGGTACGTCGTCGTTTAAGATCATCGTCGATCCGAAACTAACGCCAACGGGCGAAGTCATCGTCTACATGGCGAACAGCCAGGGGATTTGGCGGAGTAACAACACCGGTCGCGACTGGCTGCTCATCCAAGCGGGCGATGCGACCGATGTTACTTTGTCAGCGGGCAGCGTTTCCAAGAGCATCGGCGCGAATAATAACCTGAACATCCTCTACACGGGTATCCGTGGGCAAGGCATCTTCTTCTCGCCGAACGCGCAGAGCGTGACGTTGGGTGGGATGCAACTGACGTCGGGTATCCAAGGGAACCCGTTGTTCCAAGACGATAAAGCCAACCCGATCACGATTGGGAGCGCCGCTCGGAACTCGCCAAACAATCGACCGGGCCGAGTCACTCTCGCCGCACCGGCGTTATCCGATTCGTCGCTGGCGAACGATTTCTACCAAGGCTGGCTGTACGCCTTCGTTAACAACGGCGGCAACGGAGATCTCTACCAGACCAAGGACTTCGGTCGAAACTGGGTCCGAATCACCTACCCATTTTTCTTGGCGTCGGCGACTTCTGCGTTCGGTACGAACAATGAGGGCACGAGCTTTGGGACACCGAATGCTGACCATTCAATTCTGGGCGCTCCCCCATTCGGTCAAGGCGAATACGACATTGCTATCGGAATCGACCCGACCAATCCAAGTATCGTCTACCTCGGTGGAACGAACAACGGCAACAAAGTGAGCGGTGGCGGCTTCATTCGCGTTGACACGACGTTCGTAAACGACAGCCAATCGTTGATCGCTTACAACAACAGCAACAACGATGGCGGCAGCATCCAATTCACCGCAGGCAACGGTCCCGTCACGGTTTCGAAAATCGGTGTGGCCTACGGTGTGAACGGTAATACTGCGGTCAATCGTGGCTTCATCAACCTCTTCCGCGACCCGACGCAACCGTTCCTCTCGGACTCGACGCTCACCCTGACGAACGTCAGCACCGGTGCGGGTTTCAACAACAGCGGGTTCGATGCCAAATGGTCTCCGTTCCCTGGCGAAACCTCGACCGACGTTCACCGGATTATCACGTTCCGCGACCCACTGACGGGTAAGTCGCGGTTGATTACCGGCGACGACCAAGGCATTTCGAGTGCAGTCGACGACGGCACTGGCCTCAGCGTCGGCGGAATCGGCAACGCGCGGTTCCCAAATAAAATCCGCAACGGCAACCTGCAACTCAACCAGATTTATTACGGGGCCACGCAGCCGAGCCAGTTGGCGGCCGATATCGCGGGTTCGTTGTTCTACGCCACGACGCAAGACAACGGTTTCCCACGATCCACGGCCAACTTCCTGGTTACGGGCGACTTGGGCTACGGCGGTGGCGGCGGCGACGGTACGGGTGTCGCGACCGACCAAACCGGAACCGGTACGAAGTACGTTTACGCATGGCCATGCTGCGGTGGGGGCGGTAGTAACTTCTTCCAGGTGACACTGCCGAGTGGCGCGACCGTGAGCCGTACGAGCGGCTTGCTCCAAGCGGGCGATACGATTACGGCAACCGGTTCGACAGGGCAGTGGGGCTTCCTCGGCGGTCACAACTTCGCCGTCAATCCGATTGACGGCAACGGCATCATCATCGGTTCGGGAGCGGGACGCGTGTTCCGCACGACCGACCAAGGCGTCAACTGGTTCCCCGTAGGCGAACCGTCGGGAATCGGCCAACTCGATGGCTCGGAGAAGACCGCGCTCGCATTCGGGGCACCAAATCAGACCAGCCCCGGCGTGCTCAACAACTTCTTGTACATCGGTGGCGGTAACGGCAAAATCTACGTCACGGAAACTGGCGGCGCACCGTGGCGGGATATCTCAACAGGGTTGTCCGGCGGCAGTGTGGGGCAAATCGTCCCGAACCCGACGCGCGGTAGCCGCGATCTCTACGCGGTCACGGGTGGCGGCGTCTTCTACAAAGCCGATTCGCGAACGAATACCCCGTGGGTGAACATCACCGATAACCTGCTGCAACTCCGCAAGCCAGTGTTCGGCGAAGCGGTAGGCGTGGGGTTGAACCCACCACAAATTAACGTCCTCCACGCGCTCGCCGTCGACTGGCGTTACGCGATCCCCGACCCGACGAACCTAACGGGGCCGAAGTTCCCGGTCGTTTATGTCGGCGGCGAAGGTGGCGTGTACCGTTCCCGTTCGCGAACGATTGGTTCGACCTGGACGTTCTACCCGAACGAAGCCGACGACACCGCAGTCAAAGACGGCGGCTACTTGCCGAACGCAGAGGTCAATGACCTCGACTTGTCGCTAGGTAATATCGACCCGGCGACGGGCTTCCCCGTGCAGAACAAGGGCGGCCTGAACCTGCTGGTGGCCAGCACGTACGGCCGCGGTGCCTTCGGGATCCGCATCAACACGGACTTGGACAAACAGTTCTTCGTGTACCCCCCGTCCGGCCCGCAAGTGACGAACCTCGCGAACTCGAACCCCGTCGGCGGACCTTCGTCGGTGCTCCGCGTCACGTTCAACTCGTTACTCGACGACCGTTCGGTTTCGCCGAGCGACATCGTGTTACTCGACACCAACGGGGCAGGCGTTGCCATCACCGGGTTTAGCAAGGTTTCGGGCACGAAGTACGATTATGACATCGTCTTCAACAGCCAGACCGTGGCCGGTTTCTACAAGTTGACCGTCGGGCCAAGTATCAGCGACGTGGCTGGTAACCCGATGAACCAGAACAACAACAACTTTAACGGTGAAGTCGACGATGTCTTTAGTCGTTACGTGTTTCTCAATGGTGCGGCTTCGAGCCTCGTGATTACAGGTATGCCGACCTCGACGATTGCCGGATCGGGCCTCGATGTGACAGTCGTCGCACAAGACATGACCGGCGCGACAATCGTGAACTACACCGGTGCGGTGACGTTCAGTAGCTCGGATAGCAAGGTGTCTGTCGCCGCTGGCGATTTGCCGCCGAACTACACGTTCGCACTCACCGATAACGGCCGCAAGACTTTTCACATTATCTTCAAGGATGCCGGTCCGCAGACGTTATTCGTAAACCCGGTAATTCTCGGTACGATTAACCCCGCCAAAGCCGATACGATCGTCTTGCCAGGTGCGGCGAGTTTCTTCAAGGTTACGGGCCACCCGTCGCCGAGTATCGCTGGCGTTCCCGCGACGATTACGGTCACGGCATACGACCCATTCAACAACCAGGCGACGGGCTATATCAAGACCGCGAACTTTACGAGTTCGGATACCAAGGCGAGTCTACCTGCGAACTACACGTTCACGGCAGGGGATCTCGGTAGCAAAACATTTGCCAACGGTGTCACGCTCAAGACCTCGAATGCGGCCGCGTCGATCACCGCGACCGATACCATTCTGGGAACGATTACCGGTACGCAGTCGCCGATCGTTGTGCTACCTGCCGCGGCATCCGGTTTGTTCATCGAAATGGTTCCCGACCCTGTGACGGCGGGCGTCTCGAGTAACTTCAACCTGGTCGCACGCGATCCGTTCGGCAACCAGGCCACCGGTTACCTCGGTACGGTCAACCTGACTGTCACCGACACCAATGGATTGGTCAGCTTCCCGACGACGTACACCTTCACCGCACCCGACCTCGGCAGCAAAACGTTGCCGTTCACGCTCATTACCGCAGGCAAGCAAACGCTGACGGCAACCGCTGCTGGCGTGACAAAAGGTACTGCGACGACGACCGTGAAAGCCGCGGCCGCGAAGACGTTCGACGTGTTCGCGTTCCCGTCGCCGATCGTGGCCGGTGTATCGAGCAACTTCATCGTGACGGCACGCGATGCTTTCGCCAACAAGGCCGATGGCTACGTGGGAACCGTGTCGTT
>JAYSYI010000330.1:0-5029 GCA_043727665.1 Limnoglobus sp.
CGATCGCATTCGGCGTAACCCACTATCCGAGTGCATAATACGGCAAAACGAGCCGAAACGAATCCGCGAAAGCCGATCGGAAAATGGCGTTTTGAGACCAAAAAACACCCGAAAAACCCGTTTGGAAGCGTCTGCAATTTAGACTTACGTCGACACTACCCACCTTGTTCTGCGGTTCACGGTGCGGGTAGTGTATTCCTATGTCACC
Source organism: Limnoglobus sp. (assembly GCA_043727665.1). GTDB lineage: Bacteria > Planctomycetota > Planctomycetia > Gemmatales > Gemmataceae > Limnoglobus. Next base: position 209 of record JAYSYI010000330.1, read on the forward strand.
AATCCCAATTACCCAAAACAGCTTGTTCGACACATCCGCACCGCCAGGGGTGTTTGCCGAGGTCGTGTTCGACCGACCGATCGACCAAGCGTACACCTACGCCGTGCCAGAAGCGTTACGCGATCGCATTACCGTCGGGCAGCGTGTCGAATGCTCGTTCGGGCGTGGCGACAAAGGTTCGATTGGCTACGTCATCGGCATCGGCAACATGGCCCCACCACGGGCCGTAAAGTCGATCTTGCGCTTTGCCGACGATGTCGCACTCGTCGACGATCAACTTCTGAAGCTCACGCGCTGGATGGCGGATTACTACCTGTGCGGTTGGGGCCAAGTGCTGCACGCGGTCGTGCCTGCCGGGGCACGCGATAAAGCCGGAACGAAGAACGCCACGTTCGTCGTTTCGCTACTCCCAGAGGAACTTCCGCACCCGTTACCCACTGTTACGCCGAAGCAGAAACAGGCACTCGACCGCCTCAAACAAGAAGGAAAGCCGGTCGAACTGCCACGTCTGGCGAAGATGCTCGGCGGCGGGGCGAGTGCGATTCATACGCTCGTTTCGAAGGGTTTAATTCGCAAGTTCAGCGAACGCATCGAACGTGCGGAGTCGGCCGAACCGGGCGACGATCTCTCGACGCCATCCACCGCCGCCCCGCTATCGCTCAATCCGGATCAAGTCCGCGCCTGGGCTACGATTCGCGCCGCGCTGGACACCGGCGGGTTTCATCCGTTCCTATTGCATGGCGTCACCGGTAGCGGCAAGACCGAGATTTACCTGCGTGCGATCGAAGAAGTCGTGCGCCGCGGGCAGGAAGCGATCGTGCTGGTGCCGGAGATTTCCCTGACGCCACAGACAATCGAGCGGTTTCGCGGGCGTTGCGGGCAAGTCGCGGTGTTGCACAGTCACCTCACCGATTCCGAGCGCGGGGCCTACTGGCGGCGCGCGGCGGAGGGCAAAGTGCAAGTCGTGGTGGGGGCACGCAGCGCGGTGTTTGCACCGACGCGGAACCTCGGGTTGATCGTCATCGACGAAGAGCATGAAAACAGCTTCAAACAGGAATCAACGCCGCGTTACCATGCCCGCGATGTCGCAATTATGCGGGCACGCTTGGCGAACGTGCCAATCATTCTCGGTTCGGCGACGCCCAGCCTCGAAAGCTGGCACAACGCACACAAACCGGGTGGCTACACCAAGATCTCGATGCCGAACCGCGTCGAAAACCGACCGATGCCGCAGGTGGCGCTCGTCGATTTACGCCACGAACCGAAGACGCCCGGCAAGTATTTCGCCATCGGCTCCACGCTCGAAAAAGGCATGCGCGACGCACTGAAAGCGGGTGGGCAGGTGATGCTTCTGCTCAACCGTCGCGGTTTCAGCACGCACGTCCATTGCCCCGCTTGCGGGTACGTCGCACAGTGTGCCCACTGCGATCTCTCGGTCACATTTCACCGCGGCAAGTCGGCGCTCGTTTGCCACTACTGCGGCTGGGAAACGCCGCCGTTCGCGAAGTGCCCATCGTGTAGCCAGCTGGCGATCCGTTATCAGGGTCTCGGCACCGAAAAGCTTCAGGAAGAGATCGAAACGAAGTTCCCGGACAAAGTCGTGCAACGGATGGACTCGGACACGATGTCGAAGCCGGGCAGCCATGAGCGCGTGCTCGATGCGTTCCGCGATGGCTCGATTCACATCTTGCTCGGCACGCAAATGATCGCGAAAGGCCTCGATTTCCCGAACGTCACGCTCGTTGGTGTGGTGAATGCGGACGTCGGGCTGCACCTGCCAGACTTCCGCGCCGCCGAGCGCACATTTCAGTTGCTGACGCAAGTGGCCGGGCGCACGGGACGCGGGCCAAAAGGCGGCCGTGTGATGATTCAAACCTTCACGCCGGAACATCCGTGCATCGCGCTCGCCACGCGGCACGCTTACATCGAATTCGCCACGCAAGAATTGCACCATCGGAAAGAGCACCAGTACCCGCCATACCACCGATTAGCACGCCTGATCGTTCGCAGCGAAAAGCAGGAAGCATCCGAAACGTTCGCGAACACGCTGGCCGGTGCATTTAAGGAAGCGATCCGACGCCACGCCACACCTGGCACCGCCCCGCTACGCCTGCTCGGCCCCGCCGAGTGCCCCGTGTTCAAGCTGAACGGCTACTATCGTTTTCACTTCCAGATTCAGAGCGATATTACCAGCCCGCTACACGCGGTGTTGCGCGAAGTGCTGGCTGTGGCGAAAACGCCCAGTGGCGTCGAGTATCAACTCGATATCGACCCGTATAGCATGTTGTGAGAGAGTGAAAAGTAAGTTCCCAACCCAACCGGGGATCCATGGACGACGTGTGGGCGAACACGCCGCCATGAACCCCCGGGACAAGCTCCAGGGCGTCGGAGCCAATGCGAGTAGGTTTGATGAAACTACTCAAAGCATCTGTTATGCCAATCGTCAGGAAGAATGCGGATCGAACGGAAAACGCTGTTTTCGCTTGCAATACGGCAGAATAAAAATTTCTCGCACGTCTACGGTCGTTTGCCAAACTGTCGGAAAGGCCGACGGTGCGATGTATCTTCCGACAGTTCGATAACACGAGCCGACTCGGCAATTTGTTCACTTTCGGGAAATTCCGTGGCTACCGGTGAGCGACTTCACGAAGATGCACTGCACGAACTTTACACGGAGTACGAAACATGGCTATCGAACCGCTCGCGATTGGCGTTTGCAGTTGGTCGCTGCAAGTGAAGAGCATTCCCGAACTGAAACAGTTCCTGGATCGGCTTGGAATTGACGTTGTGCAGATCGCGTGTGGCGATCCGCATCATGCGTCGTGGGACGAAGGTGAGGCGATGCCTTCGGCCGCTCTGGCGGCGGGTTTTCAACTGAGCGGGACGATGCTCGGGTTCCCCGGCGAAGACTACACCTCGCCGCAAACGATCGAACAAACTGGCGGTTTCGGCGACCCTGCGACCCGTGCCGAACGGCTCGATCGCTTTCGTTGGGCACTCCAGCGAACGACCGAACTCGGCCTCAATGACATCATGCTCCATGCTGGGTTCCTGCCCGACGTTCGCGATCCGTTGCGGAAGGTATTCCTCGACACGCTCGCACAAGTCGCCGACCTCGCGGCACGGGTCGGCGTCACGGTCGCATTCGAAACCGGCCAGGAAACGGCGAAGCTGTTGCGGCGAACGCTCGATGATCTGAATTGCCCAAATTTGAAGGTGAACTTCGACCCCGCCAACATGTTGCTTTACGACATGGACGACCCGCTGGAGGCGATCGAACTCCTCGCACCGGACATCCGCAGCGTCCACATGAAAGATGCCAATCGGCCAACGGTAAAAGGCAGTTGGGGCGAAGAAGTGCCACTCGGGAAGGGGCAAACGAACACGAAGGCCTTCGTGAAGGCCTTGCAGCGTGCCGGGTATTGCGGCGCACTGTGCATCGAGCGCGAAGCCGGCACGCAAGACCAACGCTACCAAGACATCGAACACGGCGTGAAGTTCATTCGTGAGTGCCTGGCGGATTAACCGATCACCCAGAGTGCCTTCTCGCGGCGTTTCACCACTTCGCCGATGATTGCGGTGGCGAGTGCGCCGCTTGCGTTCAACTTCTCGATAAGCATCGGCACTTTCTCCGGTGGGAGTGCGATTAGCAACCCGCCACTCGTTTGGGCATCGTAAAAGAACTCGCGGCGGTAGGCATCGGGTGTGCCATCGAAGTGCGTGTCGGGTTCGGTGTATTCGCGGTTGGTTTTGCTGGCGCGAGTGCGGTAGCGTGTCACATCGATTTGCTCGATTCCGGGCATTAACGGTAGCTTCGCCAAATCGATAATCAGCGTGGTTTGGCTGCCTTCGGCCATTTCGTAACTGTGCCCGGCTAGCCCGAAACCGGTAACGTCGGTGGCGGCGTGTGCGTCGCTGGCGATCATGGCATCGCGGCCAGCGGCGTTCAGCTGAATCATGCTTGTGCAAGCGGTTTTTAGCAACGATTCCGGGCAGGCGCGGTTCTTCGATGCCGTCGTCACGAACCCCGTGCCGAGCGGCTTCGTCAGAACGAGCACGTCGCCGACTTTCGCGTTGGCATTTGTGAAAATGCGGTCCGGGTGGATCGTACCCGTCACTGACAGGCCAAATTTGATCTCGTTATCGCGGATCGTGTGCCCGCCGATGATCGTGCAACCGGCCACCTGGCAGCGTTCGGCACCGCCTGCCATGATGCGACCGAGCCATTCCGTGCCGAGTTTGTCGTCGGGATAGCCCACCAAGTTCATCGCGGTGATCGGCGTGCCACCCATCGCGTACACGTCGCTCAGCGCGTTCGCGGCTGCGATTTGGCCGTAAATGTACGGATCGTCGACGACGGGCGGAAAGAAGTCGACCGTCTGCACGATCGCGAGCGTATCCGTGAGGCGATACACCCCAGCATCGTCGTGCGTTTCGGTGCCGACGAGTAGGTTTGGGTCTTTCGTCTTCGGTAAGTAGCTCAGAACCTGAGCAATGCCCGAGGGGGGCAGCTTACCGGCTCAGCCCGCGCACGAAGCGTAATCGGTGAGGCGTTTTTTGCGACCGAACGGAAACACGTAGCACTCCTCGGCGGGATGGTTTCAGGTCCAGTATTACTAGTTACGATTCGCGTTTCGTCGAACAAAACCGCGATTTCGCTCTCTTATCGTCGACGTAAGTCGGAATTGCGGACGCTTCCAAACGGGTTTTTCGGGTGTTTTTCGGTCTCAAAACGCCATTTTCCGATCGGCTTTCGCGGATTCGTTTCGGCTCGTTTTGCCGTATTATGCACTCGGATAGTGGGTTACGCCGAATGCGATC
>JAYSYI010000331.1:0-15171 GCA_043727665.1 Limnoglobus sp.
CCGGCTCCATCCAGCGGTTTGCCAATTGGAACCCGCGGTTCGGCCAACAAATATCGGGGTGGTGGTAGTCGCGCACCGCATTCGCGGACGACCAATAGACGATCCAAACATGCGCTTCGTTACCGATACCATCGGTGTATATACGGTATACAACCGTGTCGCAACCGAGAGCCATGGTTACCGCCGGGTCGATCGGTTTCGCCTTCCCCGACCATCGTTCGATTGGTGGTGGAAGTGTTGCAAGTGGTAAATCCCCACCGGCCGATTTGGCAAAATTCGGCACGAAACTCAGTGCGACGCCAATTGCGATAGCCACGCCGAATACGATGTTCACAATCGTAATTGAACGACGACTTGCGTGTGTTTTTGCACAACTTGTTTCCGGGATAACCTCAACGGCTCTCGGTGCAAGTAGAGCGGTTAGCCCACTTATTAGTGCGAGTCCGACTAGCACCATTGCGCCGCCGAGGGTATCGTGCCAGACGCCATTGATGTAGTCTTTGCCAATCCACTCTTGCGTTAGCCCCGTGCCAATCACGCGAAGCCCGTTGACGAACACAATGATCGGTATGCTGACTAAAACGGCTAAAAGCCCACGAAAGATAGCAAGTCTGCGTATGTGACTCATGAAAACGGCAATCGCCACGAGTGCCGATACGGAGCGAATGCCACTACACGCCTCGACGACACCAAGGACGCCCGATGGCAATGCGAGCACGAAACCGCTTCGCTCAACCGACACACCGCAGAGTGACAGCCCATTGGCAGCGAGCCACGTCGTCGCGTCTTGCAGCACCAACTGTATCGGTGCCATGATGCGACCCGGTACCGGTAAAGCGAACAGTGGGAACAACAGCGGAAAGCGATAAACGCGAAGTGCCTGGACGCCGTGTAGCACGAGGATCGTGCCCGATGCCGCGATGATCACGCTGAGAAGTTCCCACCACAATAACACCTGACGCGGCCCGACTTGTAGCAGGACGAACCAGCCGGGCAGGAAGCCGATTCCACCGATTGCCACGAACCCGATGCCGAGTATCGGAAGCGGTTTATCGCGAGTGGGCCGAGTGATGCGATTCGCGGTCCAGATGGCGGCTGCGATGAAAAGGAGTCGGCTAAACGACTCTACCGTCGTTTCGCGAAGATCGCCGAGCCAGAAGCGAATAAGGCCGTATAGCACGGCACCAGACGCCACAATCAGCATCGCCCATGTCGGGCGCAGGTTCACGGTTTTTTCTCCAGATCGGCGAGGAGTTTCTCCGCATCCGCTTTGTAAACGAATGGTCCTATCGCCACGATCGCATCTTTCAACGCCCGTTTCGCGTCGGTTGTATTCCCCTTATCCACTAGCACTTTCGACAGATAGTATGCGGTGTCGCGCGCGACCGGACCCGCACCGACAGCGGCACGCAGGGCTTTGTCGGCTTCCTCGATTCGACCGGCTTTGAAGTAACACCAGCCGAGTACGGCCACACCTTCGGCCGAGCGCGAGTTTTGTCGAAACGCGACTTCGGCAATCTCAATGCCCCGCTGTCGCTTTTTCGCGTCGTCGGATTCTGCGAGTGAGATCGCGAGGTTCCACGCGGCGAAGGCGTCGGCGGGGGCGTTGCGCGACATCTCTTCGAAGATCTTTTCGGCCGCGACGAAGTCCTTCCGGTAGCGTGCGCCTAATCCGAGTAGTGCGGTCGTTTCGCGGCTGTTCGGATCGAGTTTTGCGGCGGAATCGAGGTATGGCTTTGCCTCTTCGATCCGCCCTCGGTCCATCAGCCATCTCGCGTATCCGCGTGCCACTTTCTCGCTGTTTGCACGCAATTCGGCGGCCTTTTTGTACCATTTCTCGGCTTCGTCGGGCTTCCCTTTCCCATCCCATAACGCGGCAAGGCTGAGTTCTGGCGGGTCGAGCGTTGTGTCGTCCGCGAACGATTCGAGAAACTCCTTATACGCCTCTTCGTGTTGGTCCAAAAAGAAACGGATTGCTGCAGCTTGCTGACGGATCGGTCCGTTCTTCGGGTCGTCGATGAGTACGGCTTGTACGTGCGTTCGCGCGCTTTTGTAGTCCTTTCGCGTCTGGTAACCAGACGCCAGCCCGAGGTGTGCGACACGCGCGAATCTCTTGCGTTGTGCGGCATCCCATCGTGGCGATTGCGCGGCCTGAAGCGCGGCTTGGCAGTTCAAAATCGCATCGGTCACACGACCTTCGTACAAAGCGATTTGCCCATTGAACGCCAAGACATCTGGGTTTTCGGGGTCTTCGGCGGCGGCTTGTTCGAGATAAATCCGCGCCTGCGGACCATTGCTCGCTTTAAGGAACAAATCGGCCAACATCACCTTGGCGGGCGGCAGTTGAATGTTCGACTTTGAAGCAAGTTGGAGTTGCGTTAAACACTCTGCGACCTTACCCGCGCGAAACAACTCGCGGGCTTTTTGCTCGCTTTCAGTGGCAACGGGTGGCGGTGTCTGGCCGGTGCTGCTCGCGACTAGTACAAGTGTAATACACGCCGATAAGAGTGTACGCATCATCGGGGTTTTCCTCGGTTGTCGTTCATCGCATTTTGGTAATCGCTTCGTTCGCGGGCCGTTTGGGGAATCGCGGCCACGGCTGCCAGCGTGGCATCGGCTTCGGAAGCGCGACCGAGTATACGATAGGCATTCGCTAATTGCACGAGCGTGCCCGCGCGGCGCTGCGATAGATTTGCGCCGAGTTCGAGTATGCGCATGGCTTCTTCGGGTTGGCGGTTTGCGAGCAACACCGCGCCGACGATTTCGATCTGTTCCACGGTCAATCGATTGGGGTACGCACGCAGCGGCGCGATGATGCGAGTAGCAGCGGCGGCATCGTCTTGCCCACGTAGTTTTAACCAGGCGAGGTGCCCGATGATGGTCGATTCTTGTGGTTCAGCCGCGAGTGCAAACTCACACGCTTTTACGGCTTCATCGACGACTTTTCGGTCCCACGGTGTTGGCCCGAGTTCGAGTTTCCGTCCGAGGACATTCGCGCGAATTTTCGCCGCTTCCGTCGCGCTCGGCCAACGGTCGAGTATCGCCGACGCGAGCTTTGCCGTGCGAGTCAGGCGTTCGGCATCATCAGGCGTATCGGCAAATCCTTGCGCGATGGCGAGCGATAACGTCAGATTTTTCGTCTCGTTTGCGAGTGTCTGGATCGTCGCGAACTTCTTTTCCTCGCCGAGTTCAATCGCGGCGCGGGTGTAGTAACGGAGTGCGATTGGGTCGCGTGCCACATCGATTTGAGGATAGATCGAAATGACTTTCCACGCCTCGTTGGGGAAGCCCGCTTCGCACCACATTCGCGTCTCGACTCGCGCGACCAACAGTTTATTGGGTGCGATGTCGCGAGCGTTTCGGCAGGCGATGAGTGCCTTATCGCGTTGCCTGGCGGCGAGTGCGGCATCGGCGGCCAGCAACCAACTCGATAGGTCCGTTGGTTTGCGTTCGGCGGCGGCGAAGCATCGTTCCACGGCTTCGGCGCTGCGATTTTCTGCGATGCAAACTCGCAAAAATAACGACAGCAGTTGGGGATCGTCTCCGCAGACTTCGAGGCCGCGTGCGATTTGCTCGCGGACCTCTTCGGGCTGGTTGCTGCGTGCGGCCGAGAGCGCGAGACCCGCATAGGCGGACGGCGATTTTGGCTGCTTTTGCAACACGAATCGCCAAGCCCGCACGGTGCGATCTTCGTTTTCGGTAGCGAGTTCGTTTTTCTGATCGTCGACGATTTGTTTTGCGGCACGAAGTCGATTGAGGCCGTCGGCGAAGCGCGGCCCGAGTTCGCCGACCTGCTCGGCGGCCACGCGATCGTCGGTTTCTATTGCACCTGTCAGCGCGCGTTCGGCCAGTCGCGCGGCGGGTGCCCCGTACTCGGCCAACCCCGGCGAAAGCTCATCCGCGAGCAATGTTTCCGCGTAACAATGCACGAATTGCGCAAGCGATCGCGGCGGGAGTTTCGCAATATTTTCGCTGCGCATGACGGGCAACACCCGCTTGACGAGGAACTCGCGGACGGGGGAAATATCGCGGCCTGCCATCCGCAAAATTTCGATGCCGTAACGCAGGCCGCCTGGCTCGATACCGAGATCGTGTGCGTCGGGGTTGCCGAGCGCCGTCAGGTGTCTCGTCGCATTTTCGCGATGGCCTTGGAGGAGCGCATCGTGTGCGAGTACGCAGTTGGCAAACCAGTCGCGAGGCTCGGTGGCGTAGCGTTTTGCGGCTTCGCGGGCCGCATCGCCGATTCGCCCCGCGAAGACATGTCCGCGCATCAGCATGACCACCATCGATTGATCGGCGATGTCCGACGAACCGCAATCGAGCGCATCGCGGCGGGCCAGCGCGTTCGGTTCGGTCGGCTGGATTGCAAGAATCTTTGTCAGGATCGCCTGGAGTTCGCCCGGCTCAGTCCCCTTTTGTGCGGCCATTTCAAACCGCTGCCATTCGGCGATCACGGCGCGGTTACGCGCACGATCTTCGTACTTCTGAAAAGCGAGGTAACCCGCGTAACCGATGGCCGGAAGCAACACCGCGATGGTCGCCAACCGGACGGCGAGCGGGAGTGAGCGAACGCCACGATAGAGACGCACAGGCAGCCAAAGGAGTGCGAGCCGGACAATACGGATTGTGCTGCGTAGTCGCTGTCCGGGGGACCGCCGAGCAAACGGGTTCACGAGTTCGGCGGCCATGCGTGCCATTCGCAATTCGGGAAACGAGATCGCCCGGCGGAAGGTTGCCGCCGGGCATAATCACGATACCGCATCCAACGAAATCACACAACAACCGGCTCGCCCCTGCGTCGCCGACGGAGCGCGCCGACGAACGCTATAGCTGCCGCAGAGATGGCCAACACGGTGCCCGGCTCGGGTACGGGGGTGACAAAGGCGAGTCCGCGAAAGGCGTTCGTGCCAGAAGTTGACGCAAGCGACGTTGCCGCACCCGTCGATCCTAAATCGGTAAACTTGTATACGTTTAATGGATTGTTAGTGTAGATAACGGGATTGGCACCGGAAAAATCCACTCCCAAACCCGTTAAACCAGTTGATGCAGTCGTAATATTGTATGCAAGAGACCATGCCGTGCCATTGTATGTGAACTTCTGTACGCCAAGCGTGTTATCTGCCACATAAGCGACGGAACTACTCGTTAACGCTCCGGGAGAAATTGCGAACCCATACGCGCTGATCCCTTGTCCGACTACACCTGTGATAAAAGGAGTGGCTGCAGTTGCTGTCGTTGGCGATCCGGCAATTTTGTAAATTCCACCGCCTGTAGCGGAACCAAGAGAATAATACAGATCTCCACCGATTGACTGAATGACGCGGGTGCTTGCATTTGCCGTTTGTATCGTGACGTTGTTTTGAGCCAATACAGTCCCGTTGACTCCGCCCGCACCGTAAAAATTCACGCCATCGGTTGTGGTTGCGGATCGGATGTTGTTTGCAGAATACGATGTGCCGAATGTGCCGCCAAAGGTATACGCAGATGTTGCGAGATCCACCGTGGCATATGCTCGGGGGGCCTGTGCAGCCGTACGAGTCGTTAGCGTTCCTGCACCAGTAAACGGTGTGCTATAGCCAGTAAATACCAGTTTCGTGCCATCTCCAGATAAGGACAACGCCCCTTCGGAAGTGGCCGTCCCGCTGAGCTGAAGACCGCTAGATGCACCCGTGGCAGGAATGACAATCGTTTGCAACGTCGTACCCGTATTCGACAATTCCAGCAGACTGAAGCCATTCCCCGTATTTGCTAGAGTGTTGCCGTCGCCGACTCGCAAAACGACGAGGTTACCCTGCGCGATTTGAGCTTGCGCAGAATTTATCAACGCAACAGTGTTCAAAAATACAACTGCCGCCAAAATACACATATTTCGCATCAAGCGATTCATGAAGTTCTCCGTATACAGACTGAAAATCGACCTGAGAGGAAATACTAATTATCCCATTATGTTCATTATTATCTATGCGACGTGAGGAGGTAGCGAGCAGTTGGTGAATTTTCGATGATGATTTGAGGTAGAAATCAATCGATACAGATTATTCACGGTTGCAAATCAACGAGTGGCAAAACCCACGCCCACACGAATTCGCGGAGTCAATCAGTTTTATACGATTTGACGTAAGTCGGAATTGTGTCGTGTCGCGAAAGTGTCTCAAAATGACACCAAACGGTCGCATCGTGACACCAAACGGTCGCATCTTGACACCAAACGGTCGATACTTACGGCGAGTGCCAGTCGAGAAGCCAACGACGTAAGATAATAAAGGATAATAGGATCCGGCAAAAGCTGTCGGAATCGATAAGCAATTTGCGATCAATAAGCGGCATTTTGAGACGCAAAATTGGCAAAAACGCGGTTTTTGAGCGTCCGCAATGGTGACTTACGTCAATTATGAGAGCGTCAAATGGCATTCACAATGTCGGAAACGGTAGCCATTGCGCCGATACCGAGATCGCCGCAGGCGAGTTCCTTGGCGATCGGCGGCACGACCCGCAACCCTTTGCAGCGGTCGTTCATCAGCGGGATCAGTTGATCAGCGTCGAGGTGGCCAGGCAGGTGGCCGCCGCCAAAGTCGGCGGCAATCGAACGCAGGTGTCGCCGCGTGAACGGGTGCTGCCACATCAGCGTGTTCATCGCCGGGGCTAATACGACGGGCTTCGCCAAATCCCACGCCCGCCAGACACACGTCAGGCAATTGTCCGCCATTCCGACTGCCAACTTTGCCAGTGTGTTCGCGTCGATCGGCGCGAACAGGAACAAGTCCGCCCACTTCCGCAGTTCGATATGCACGACCGCATCGCCGCGTTCGTAGCGTTCGCCGGGCCATTCATCGGCATCGCGGTACAGCGGGCAATCGAGCGTTTTGGCATCGAAAAAGTACGTCGCCGCATCGGTCGCCACGATCTTCACATCGTGCCCCGCCGCCCGAATCGCTGCGGAAAGCTCCGGTGTTTTCGTAGCCGCCACCGAACCTGTCACGCCGAGCAAGACGTTAGCCATCGTGCCAACTCCCTTTGCCGGTCTGCCGCATATGTTCGACCGTCAGCAACAATCGTTCGGGCAGTTCGCGGCGTGCGACCCGTTCGAAACGGCCATCGACGGGGCCGAGTAGCGCCCAGTGTTTCGCCGATTCGGCTGTGTTTGCTGCGATTAAGTCGGCGTAACTGTTCCCACGGGCTTCGTCGGCGGCCGCAATCAATTCGGTGTCGTTGCGGCCACTGAGCGTCTTGAATACGACAAGTGTGCCACGGAACCCCCATTGCGGGCGGAAGCGGTCGATCAGCCGTGGCGCACGCATCAACCGCACCCAGACTTCGGCTTCGGTGCCATCGAGTTGCCCCGGTTTGCGTTCGACGAACTTCGGGGCACCCGGTGCGTCCCACGTCAGGCTGCGCGACTGAAACTGCGTCCCCGCATCCGGCGTGTACGCACCGGCTACGAGGTATTCCGCAATCGAGGCGGTATGAATAATCACGTCGTATTCGCCGCTACGAACGTGCTTTTGCAGCAACATCGTAAGGTCGTCGAACGACGAGTACACCGTCGTCTGAAAGCGGCGTTCGCTGAGCGTGGATTGGTCCGGAATCTCTGGTAACTGATCGGGGTTCGACGTGAGAAACGACACTGTGTGGCCGCGATTCCAGGCGGTGGTGGCCACAGTCGCGCCCGTCTTCCCCGTGAAGATCGTCGAGAAACACCGCACCGTGTCGATGTGGGCACGCGTTCCGCCAGCCGTAATCAGCATTTTCATCGCGTGGGGGCAACCTGCGAATCGATGGGACACACGCAAGCATTCTACGGAGAACGCCGCGAAGCGGGGAATCGGGGCAACTTGCGAAGATCCGCCTGCGACGATACTCTGTGACCAGCAACAAATGTTTTAGTTTGTGCCGGGTTCCGTTTATACTGGTCATGCAAAGAGCCTCCTGTGGCTGTCAAGAGCGAAATCCCATGCCGTACCGCCGTGGTTTTACACTCATCGAGCTGCTCGTTGTTATCGCGATTATCGCGATTCTCATCGGTTTGTTGCTGCCGGCGGTGCAAAAGGTTCGGGCGGCGGCGTCGCGGTTGCGCGATCAGAACAACCTCAAACAACTCGGTATCGCGGTCCACAATTACGCTTCGACCAATGCTGAAACGCTGCCGCCGATCTTCACGCCGGACCCGGCGGGCATTCGGTGGTGGTTCGCGTTGCAACGCAACGATGGCACGCTCGAAACCGCCGGCGGGCACATCATGCCGTACATGGAGAACAACGCCGCCGCACTGCAAACGCCTGCAAAATCGCCGGGGAAAGTGCGACTGACCGTCGACGGCCTCACTGGCGGCTACGGCTATAACTACCGCTACCTCGCGCCGCTCAGCGTGGCACTGCCTGCCGTAACGGGCCGTTGGTCGCCGGTGAAAATGCCCACCGTTCGCAGCACCAGCCAGACCGTGATGTTCGTTAACGCCGTCGATGTCGACCAAAGCGTTCCGCAAATGATCGAAGTCGCGTACTGCCTGCCGCCGTCGGATCGTCGCCCCACGGTTCACCATCGCTTGTTTGGCCGCATCGTGAACATCCTGTTCGTCGATGGCCACGTGGTCGCGGTCGCGGAAACCACTCGCAACGCCTCCAGCGATGCCGCCAACGTCATCGCACTTCGCGATGCGGAGAACATCTTCGACTTTGGCACAACCGACGAATTTTGGGATCTCGAATGAGCGTTTTTCGCCTCTTCCACTCGACGTAAGTCACGATTGCGAACACTCCAAAACCGTGTTTTGGGGTGTTTTTTCGTCTCAAACTGCCAGTTTTTGATCGCAAATTGCTTATCCGTTTCGATAGTTTTGCCGTATTCTGCGTCTCTGTCACGGTTTGCGACGATCGCCACGCGGCGGATAATCGCCGTAAGTACCGACCGTTTCATGTCAACATGCGACCGTTTGGTGTCAAGATGCGACCGTTTGGTGTCAAGATGCGACCGTTTGGTGTCATTTTGAGACACTTTCGCGACACGACACAATTCCGACTTACGTCAAATCGTCCAAAACATTTTGACTCTGGCAAATCGTATGGGCGCGAGAATCTTTGCAGAATTTTGTCAGATTTCGAAGTTGCGCGATTCAAATGTAGGGGGCACCCTTGTGAGTGCCGGTTCCTATGCCAGGAACGGGGAGGTTCATCCCAGGCACCCACAAGGGTGCCCCTACAAAATCCTTTTGGAATGCGGATTGCCTGTATTTGCAGAGGAAAATGTTCGAACTGGAAGATGGCGCAACTTCAAAACGCGCCACCGAGGCAAGACACAATAATCGGCACGCGATTGTTGAACTTCCACGGTGGAGACACGGTGTGGAGTTTCTTACGGGTTCCCCTTGCTTGCGCTGCGGGCTGGCAGGATTGGACGGCCGTGCTACTTTGCTTTGGCGATCATTCGCAGGTATTGCTCGGCGATTGCGCGGAGGGGGGCGTCGGCGGGGAGCGGGATGCCTTCGGTTTCGAGCGTCTGACGGAAGCGGCGTTCGGCGTCGCCGATTTTGCCTTCTTGCAACGACAACAACCCGCGGCTCAGATAGAAGTTGGCCTGTTGATCCCAACCGCCGATGACGCTCATTTCGACTTGCATTCCCATGTAACCCATGGCGTAACCGCCGATGCTGGCATGCGGCGCGCTAACCCCCGTCAGTTGCATCGAAGTGAGCAGCTCGCCGACCAGTGCGGTGCGAATGAGGCGTTTCATTTCTTCGGGCATCTTCGCCTGCTGTTGCATGTCGGACTCGTACAACTCGCCGAGTTTTGCGTAATTGCCGGTCAAACGCCACATCGTTTCTTGCGGTTGGCGTTGGCGGTTGGCGAGTTGCGCGCCCATCCGCGGATCGGGGTTGGCCGTTTCCGAAAATGTCTTGATCTCGTTTTCGATCGCTTCCAACCCGTTGACAGCGTCTTCGACGCGACCGCTGGCCAGTTGGATTCTCGTCATCAGGACGATGGTATCGAAGCTCGCCAGGGCGTTCGGGCCGAGATCGCGTTTCGCTTCGACCGCCTTCTGAAATTCGTCCATGGCCCGTGCGAACAACTTTCGTTGCACAGCTGCATTCACGAGTTGTGCGACATCGGGTTTGGCATTGGAAATCAGCTGTTCGAACGGATCGTTGACGAGCGCGAGGCGATTTGTGGCATCGGCGAGTATCTTGTCGAATTGCTCGATGAGCTTCTTCTTTTCCGCCGGATCGGGGACGAGCTCGATTCCGCGGCGCAGATATTCGCGGGCTTCGGTCAGAGCACGCTGTTCGAGGTCGATGAAGCCGACCGCTCGGTACCGTTCGGAAAGCTCCCTCGCCCTTTCGAACGTGCTCAGGGCAATATTCGGCGGAAGTTTATCGATGGGTGGCAGTCGGTCGAGGTATCGGCGCAAGCCAGCTACCGATTGTTCGGCACGTTCTTGATCGGAAATCCCCGGAAGTGCGACGAAGCCCCCCGCAGCACGAGCTAACGCAAGGTACGTGTCCGGGTTATCGGGGTTGGCCGCAACCGCCCGCCGCGCGGCACGGAGCGCCAGAAGTTGATAGGCCACGCAGCGATCGCTCGTGGGTGGTGGCGTGATGAGCGTCGTTTGTTGATTCGGGCGCGATGCCACATACGCGACAATCGGATTTACGACGGCGGCGGCCAAGTTGCCCGCCCAGACATCCTTGTGAAACTGCATTTCGCCGTTGCGAATGTTGGCCGCGAGTGATTGGTAAATAATCGAATCGAGGACTTCCACCGGTAGAACCTTCGGCGGTGGCAGGAAGAACGCATCGAGTAACTCGGGCGCTTTCACGAGTGTCGCCATCGGTCGTGGTGGTTCGGGAACGAGGTTCGTTTCGAGGGCCGGGTCGCACGCCAACCCCACGGGGTCGAACGCGAGTTTTGCGAACACGGGCTGTGTGGCCAACGGCGATGCCATATCGCCCAAAACGATAGCGCGACCATCGACGTGCCACATCGCGAAGCCGCCGTTTTGTTGCGTGAGTTGCCCCACCGGAACGAGATCGACTTCGCGCGGCGGTTGACTGGTTGCGGTAATCACGAGGTACGTAATGTCGTACTTCCGGCAGACTTCGCGAATCGCCGCCGGGTCGGTCTCATCGACGCCCGTCCGGTTGACGAGCGCCTTGCGGACTTTCATCCAGTCTTCGAGTTCGGGAAGGTGAAAACCGAAACGGCTGTTGGCAAAGACTTTTTCCTTCGTGCTGAACCACGCGACGTGGTTGGCGAGGTCCGTGTTGAGAATCAGCCCGCGGTAATTGTCCGGCAGTTTGCCCGAATCACGCCAGCCGTTGAGAAGTTCGGCGGTGCGTGCGAGGCCCGCATCGGGTTCGACCGCCCAGGCAACGCGATTCACGTAAACGGGGTCCGAAATCGGCGGATGCAGCCAGCCGGGGTACGCCGCCGCCGCGAACGCCAATAATGCAGGGACCGCAAGCATTCGCGCGACCGTCGCACCGAGTAGCAGGAACCGCGTAGTCATGTTGGACACGGAACCGAGCGTGATGCGGTTCGTCAGTTCAGTGATCGCCGTGGCTAATAGCGGCACCGCCACGATGGCGAAGAACAAGATCGAACGGAAGTGCATCAGTGCGAGAAACGCAAACACGATCCAGAGTAGTGTGTGAGAAATTCGCTGACGGCCGTAAGCGAGTGCCAGTATCACCCCGCCGACGAACAGCAGCACTGCGAACGCCGCGACGTTGAGATTCTTGCCGAGTTCGGCACGCGCCAGGAAGAAATCGCGGTCAAAAGTCGGGAGCGCGATCAAGCGAAATTGGCTGTCGGTTTTCACCGAAGCGGGTAGGCCGATGCCGAACTCTTGTGGGATTTGCCAGACGCGCACATGATGCGGATTCACCATGCACGCGATCACGCCGATGCCGAGCGCCTTCAGCAGCAAACCGGTCGGGATGCCTTTCGGCGAACCTTTTGCCAATATCGGTTGCAGCCACTCGCCGATGAGAACGAGCAAGACGCAGAGCGGCCCGAGGAAGAACCAGGTATCGCAATTCGCCCAGATGCAGAAGAGCACGCCGAGCCCGATGACGTTGACCCAACTGCCCGCTTTCCACTCGCGGCCGAGCAAAACGTAGAGCGTGACGGCGAGGAAGAACGCGGAGACAATCGCGGGCCGCAAGCCCGTGTGCGGCGTCGCCGCCAACACCGCGAGCGCGCTCGCAATCACCCACGGCCATATCGCCTGACCCGGTTTCCTAATCATCAGCAGCACGGCAAACGTGAGCGCAAACAACGCGGCCTTCACGGCTACGATCGTCGACCCCGTCGTGTCCGCGTTGTAAAGGAAGTAGCTGCCAACATCGACCAACCAGTTGTGGTTCACCCACGTGCGCGTCGACGTAACGAAGGAAAGCGGGTCGGTGCCGAAGGAGTATTCCCCCTTCACGATGGCCCGCCCGACGGCGTAATGCGGCCATTGATCGCTATTGCGGGCGGTGTACGACGCGGCGAGGAACGCCGTGGCCAACACGATAAACGCGAGAAAGACATCCACGCCAGGCAGCCACCTCGGCCACGTCGCTTGGGGTTCGGACGTATTCAAAGACACAGACGGGTCGGGCACGGGTGTTGGCAACCCCGTTGCGGTGGGGTCGATCGGGATTGCGGTTTCGAGTGGCGGTGTCGGTTCGGGAGTCGAAATAACTTTCACGAAAGCCTCTGGGACGCGGAACCAGACAGGGATAATGCCGTTACGCTTTAGGTATATCTGCCGCTTCGATGGGTCAAGCGCGCAACCTCCCGTTTGCCGTACGCTGTTGGCGCGAAAGTGGTTCCGCTAAAGGAATGGATTGCTCAACAAGAGAGGATGTCGCGAACATGCCGGATCAAATGTTCGGCAGCGTACGAACGGACCATTGCACTTTCAGTACGGTTGGCAATTCTTCGCGCTCCCCGACGATAAAATGGAAGATGAGCATCCCGAGTGGTCGTCCAGTGTTGTCTTCCACGTGAATCGTCGAGATCCGGGAACCCGTTTCTTGTCTCGACTCGCCGAGTAAGTGTAGCTCTCGCTGAGTAACCGTTCACGGGGTCATTAAAAGTGGCCATAGTTACCTGTAAATCCACCGGCGACTTGCGTCCAACAGACACAAATGGCCAAAACGACTGGGCGATACGGGCCGCATTCGGATGACAATGTCTAACTTGGCGTTACAAATCGCCTAACCCCGTGAACGGTTACCTCGCTGATGGTAGGCTCGTATCAATTGCCCATCGACTCTCGCTGCCAAATCGCCCGCAAAATCTCGCATCTCCTTTATATCTGGCAATTGCGCCAACAGTTCTTCATACGCGGCTGGATTCCAGTTTGGTTCCTGATCGCTCATCGGAACTCGTCTCCCTGTTTGTGGATTCCGCCAGCAATTCCTGCAATTTTCGCGTGGGTTGATGCGCGCGTTCGCGCAATTCCTCTGGCGTCGGCAAAACGTGTTCGCGTCCAAACTCATGAAAGCTCTGAAGCGTGGGGATCCCGAGTGGCTTCCACTGCCCGTTATCGTCGATCGATCCGATCTTGCGACCCTGTAACAACTCCATTGCCGCCCAGCGGACCATCGCCAGTGCGTTCGATACGAACTCGCTCTCAGTTTTGATGCCTACGAACGCCATCAGGCGTTCCATCTCGGCGCGTTCTTTCTCGGAAAGCTCGAGTGCGATTCGGTTCGTTTCCATGTCAGCCTCCGGTTTTGGCGAACTGCTATCGATCCGTATTGTACTTCATCCGCAGTTGCAACATATCCTAATCCTCACTGTTATTTGCGATCTGCAAAATGGCGAATCGCCTTTTTTAAAGTGGGGTACCAGTCGTTGCCGACCCACGTCGTATCGTCGAATGGCGTCACGCTGCGGACTCGCCAACCGACTTCGCGCAACATGCGTTTCATCTTTTCGCCATCGCGTGCATTGCTGGTATGCAGGACGATGGGAAATCGCGGTGGCTGCGTCGTGACGAAATCGGCAACCATCATCCCTGTGAGTTCGGTGCCGCCGACGGCGCGATCAAAAAGATCGTGATCGAGTGAGATTGCAATGATGTCTTCCATTCGTTCGCAAATGACGCCGATCATTGCGTTGGGATCGCCAATAGTTATATCCTTGCTTGCTCAGCATGATCGTTCCAGATTGGCGCACGATTCGCCCCACGCATCTGCATTTCGGCTAAAATATCGGAAAGTAACACCGTAGATTGCTCGGCTTCTGCCTTTCGTCGCTGCAACTCCGCTTCGGGGGATCGCTTCGCATCGAGCCGGCTCGCGGCGGCGGCGAACGGTGCGAGGCATGGCATTTCGATTACCTTGACCGATTCCCCCAACTTGTCGAACGAGCCAACGCAACGGCTGTAAAGCATTTCTTCTGCTGCCCAGCGGAATAACTCCAACGCGTTCGATACGAATTCGCTCTCGCTCGGAATCCCCGCAAACGCCATCAAGCGTTCCATCTCGGCGCGTTCTTTCTCAGAAAGCTCGAGTGCGATTCGTTTCGTTTCCATGTCAGAATCTCGCTTAAACGTGTCAGCTTCCATATATTTCGGCGAACAGGATTTCTACGATTTCGACGGATTCGTCATCGGCTGCAACATCGAAAGACACTTCGATAATATACGTTAATGTAGACTGCGACACACAGATCGTATGTTGAATAACTCGACGATTTCCTTCGTCGACACTTGATCGAGATTTCCCCAACGTATCGTCGAGTGGATCGTATCGCAGCCGTTGTTCAAACTCGCAAACCCACTTGTATGCCTCGTAGTAAACCTCATCTCGTGCGGAAATACCGGAGACGAGGTTACCCAACTCTTGCAAGACTTTCGTGGTTTTGCCTATCTTCCTGGGACTTCGCACGATTGACTTCCCGTTGGTGCATTTCCGCCATAATTTCCGACAGCGGCCGATAGCTTTTTGCGTCTTCGGTCTTTCGCCGTTGCAATTCCTCTTCCGTGGACCGCTTCGCATCCAGCCGGCTCGCGGCGGCGGCGAACGCCATCAGGCGTTCCATCTCGGTTGGTTTCGTTTCCATGTCAGAATCTCCGGTATTGGCGAACTACTATGACCCGTATTGTACTTCATCCGTACTCGCGACATATGGGAATCTTCATCGGACATGAAAATGGGGCAGTGAATTCCTCTCAGTGCCA
>JAYSYI010000332.1:0-1555 GCA_043727665.1 Limnoglobus sp.
GTTCGCCCAAGAATGGTTGCAGCAGACCCTACCCCGCTTTTTCCCTGCGGATAAGAAAACCGCACTCGCGTTCCCGTGGTACGCTCCCGTGGGGGCGGGGACGACCTTCGCCGTTGCGTGGTTACTGTCTCGATTTGGCCGCTGATTCTTTCCCACCGAACCGCTCTCATGCTCGAACACCTTCAGACGGAAGCGCGAAACCCGGCCTCGGCCCGGCTCGACGAACTCACTTCGGTGGAAATCGTCGCGCTCATGAACCGCGAAGATGCGACCATTGCCGCCGTCGTCGCCACGCAATCCCGCGAGATCGCGCGCGGCATCGATGCAATTGCAGATCGACTGTCGCGCGGCGGCCGGCTGATCTATTGCGGCGCGGGAACCTCCGGGCGGCTCGGCGTCCTCGATGCGTCCGAATGTCCGCCGACGTTCCAATCGGACCCGTCGCAAATCGTCGGCCTAATCGCGGGTGGCGAACGTGCCATGTTTCGCGCCGTAGAGAGTGCGGAAGATTCCCTCGAACTCGGCGCGAACGACCTGCGCGATATTGCGATCTCCGCAAACGATGTTGTTTGTGGTATCGCCGCGAGTGGCCGCACGCCGTACGTCGTCGGCGCGGTTCGCCATGCACGAAGCATCGGCGCATTCACCATTGCCGTCGTCTGTACGACGAATTCCGAAGTCGCTGCGGAAGTCGAACTCGTGATCGCGCCCGTTGTCGGCGCGGAAGTGCTGACCGGCTCGACGCGGTTGAAAGCCGGTACCGCAACGAAGATGGTACTGAACGCGCTGACCACTGGCGCGATGGTCCGCATGGGCAAAACCTTCGGCAACCTGATGGTCGATTTGAAGGCGACGAACCGGAAGCTGATTGCGCGTTCGAACCGGATTGTTCGCACGTTGACTGGCCTCGATGTCGCCGCGGCCGAAGCACTATTGCACGAATGCGGTGGCGAAGTGAAGACCGCCATCGTGGCTCATCACACGCGATACTCGCCGCAAGAATCGCGTGCCCGGCTGCATGCGGCGGGCGGGCGGATTCGCGCCGCGATGGGTGTTACGCCTTTCCAGGAAGCCAAAATCGAACGGCCGTTGCGGCTCGATCTGGTGCTCGGCATCGACGGTGGCGGTACGGGCACGCGCACGTTGTTGGCCACCGCAATGACGGGCGAAGTCATTGCCCGCGGCGAGGCGGGGCCATCGAATATTCAGTCGGTTGGCGTCGATAACGCACTTCAGGCACTCGACGATTCGATCGATCAAGCGTTCCGCAACGCAAACTTGCCGCGCTGCAAAGTCGGCGCGATCTGCCTCGGACTCGCGGGGATCGATCGCCAGGAAGGCCTCGACATTATCAATGGCTGGGCGAACCGATCTGCCGTTTCGGACCGCGTGACCGTTGCGAATGATGCGACGTTGTTGCTGGCCGCGGGCACGCCCGATGGCTGGGGGCTGGCAGTAATTGCGGGTACGGGTTCGATCGCGTTCGTTCGCACGCCAACGGGGGCCGTCGGGCGTTGTGGTGGCTGGGGTTACACGCTCGGCGACGAAGGCAGTG
>JAYSYI010000333.1:0-5009 GCA_043727665.1 Limnoglobus sp.
CGCTCGAATCCGGCGTGGCCGCCAAGGATAGCGGCGCGTTCTTCGCACTCAAGGAGATCGAAAAGAAGCCGAAACGCAGGAAAATCGTCGTCGAGGAACCCGTCGAAAACACCGTCACACGCGCACCGAAAGCGAAATCGACGCTCGAAGCCGTCGTATCGGCACTCGACATGGACGACGCAGAGATTGCACGTTTGTTAGCGAGAAGGCAATCCGAAGAACGCACCGTTGCGTTCCTGAAGAAGCTGAAACCGATCGTACTGGGCAGTTTGGCGGTTCTGGCAATGATTCTCGCCAGTTATGCCACGCTCAAGTTCAAGCGCGGTGCCGAGAAAGCCGGTGGGGAAGTGCAACAGATTCAAACCCGCACTGGAGACTTCTCCGAGGATGCGGGCAAAAACCCGCTGACGCCACTGCCAGGGCGTGCGAAGTAGCGATTTCCTTCGCCAGGGTCTAACTGCTACAGTAGTGGGCAGGCCATCACTCCGCCGTTAAACAGGATGTCGAACGATGCTTATATGCAGTCCGTTCCGAGTCGTAGGGATCGCGATTTTTGCCGCGCTGTTGCCGACGGCGTACGCGGACAATCCGAAGGCCGTGAAAGTGGCCCTAACTTACATCGACGACGATGCCACGCTCGAAAACTTCACTGAAAAGCTCGGCGTGCTCATCGCCAAGGGGAAGTGCCTTTCGCCAGAAGACGTGAAGGCGAAAACCGAAACAGATCATGCGTTCACGATGAAAACGACACCTCCCGGCACCACGGCACTCGCGCCGGAAGAGGTGTACAAAAAGCTGTTGAATAGCGTGTACATCATTGGCTGCGTGAAGAAGACCGACGCGGCGGACGTGTTCGAAGATGGCTGGTTCGCAACCGCGTGGGCACTGACCGACGATGGCGTGCTGATGACGAATTGGCACGTGTTCGAGAAAGTGAAACAGTCCTATTTCGCCGTCGCGAATGCGAAGGGCGACGTCTTCCCCATGATCGACATTTTGGCTTGCGACAAGAAAGCGGATATCGCCATCGTTCGCGTATCGGGCACCGGGTTCACGCCGTTAGCCGTGGCGGCACAACCGGCGGAAATTGGCACGTGGGTGGGGTTGCTCAGCCATCCGGGCAACCAGCCGTTCACGTTCACGCAAGGGGCCGTGACGCGATATACGAAGAACTTCGGTGGCCTCGATGCCATCGGCGAACGCTGGATGGGCATCACCGCCGACTACGGCGGCGGGTCGAGTGGCGGGCCGGTTGTCAACCGCTTCGGAGCAGTCGTCGGCATGGCCTGCATGACCTCGAACATCGATCACGAAGGCGAAGTTCCCACGCCGATTGCTGGACCCGAACGGAAGAAGGAAACGCAAAAGCTCCCCAAGAAACGCACCCAAGGCGAAGGCACAGCCACCGCATCGCAGGTGCAGATGGTCGTGAAACTCACCGTGCCCGTGACGCCGATTCGCCGCATTACGGGCGAGAAAGACGATGCGGAGCTAAGCAACGAGGAAATTTACGCCGAGATGAAAGCACGATTCGATAAGGCCGAAACGAAGCTAAACAAGAAGATCGAGGATGCGAAAACCGATCTGCTCGCCGAGTTGCTGACATCCGAACGCGGTTCGCTGATGGCACTTTACGCGAAGGGCCTTGCCCGGTTGGCGCAAACGAAACCCGCCGAGGCGAACGTGCCCGCGATGTTGAATGATGTGCTGAAATACAGCGATATGGACCTCGAACCGACGCTGGAAATCTTGATCAAGTATCATGCGGCGAGCGATGCGTTTGCCGAAGGAATCATGAACCTGGAGGCAACGCCGCCGAAGAACCTGGCCGCGTTCCTGAAGGCGATCATCGCCAAGAATAAAGACGCAAATTGCCTCGGGGCCGCACACTATACGCTCGGTTTACACGCCAAGAATCGCGCGAAGTCGGGCGATGAAGACGCCCGTGCCGAAGCCGCCGAGCACCTCGCGATTGTCGTGGCAAAGTACGCCGACGCGAACCCCGACGACGACATGGATGCGCTCGGCAAACGCGCCGCCAAGGCGCTGGCAGGCGTGAAGAATCTCGCGAATTTAGTCGTTGGCAAAGTGGCTCCGGAAATTCGCGGGAAAGACCTCGACGGCAAACCGATGAAGCTGAGCGACTTTCGCGGTAAGGTCGTACTCGTCGATTTCTGGGCGATGTGGTCCGGGGCAAGCGTGGCACAGATTCCGCACAACCGCGAACTGCTCGCCACCCACAAAGACAAGCCGTTCACCATCGTCGGCATCAACGCCGACGAAGTCGACGAGGAGCTTTTCACCGCACTCGAAAAGAACAAAGTCAACTGGCGTTCGTTTCAAAATCGACCCGAAGACAGCGAAGTGGAGATCGCCGACGAGTGGAACGTGACCGCACTGCCAACGCTGTATCTGCTCGATGCGAAAGGCAAAATTCGCAAGATCTGGGAAGGCGAACCCGACAAAGCCGAACTCGATGCGGAGATCGAGAAACTGCTAGCAGAGGAAGCGAAATAGCCCGACGTGCCAGTTCGAAGTTGCGGGCTGGCCGGAATCGTGCCAGCCCGCAGCGCAAGCAAGGAAAACACACAAAACGCAACTGGTTATCCCATCAGCCCCGAATTCACCACCTGATACACGAAAACGAAAGCTCCCACAAGGGTGCCCACAACGGGGTTTTCGCGAATTAGTGGCTGATTGGTTCTTCGGTATCGAAGACGGCGGGGACGCCGAAGAAGTTTGCGAGCCGATTTGGGGCGTTTTGCAATGCCTCATCCGGGGTCAAACTCGGTGTGAGAATGTCGTCGCGGAAGACGTTGTGGACGGGCAATGGGTGTGCGAGCGGTTCGATGCCGTCGGTGTTGAGCGAACTGAGTTGGTCTACGTAATCCAAAATGGCGGACAGTTGCACCTGCATCGTGGCAAGGTCTGCGGCGGACATGTCTAGTCGCGCCAGCTTCGCGACTTTGCGTACTTCGTCGAGTGTCAGCGACATGTCCGTAGTCCTCTTACGGCGTAGTGTCTACGCCGTTCGATTTGCCAGATTTACAGGGGTTGCATACTGAATGGTGCGCGTTTCACGGGCTTTTGCACGAATCCGCTACGGATCGCCGCTGCCGAAACCCAGACGCGAACGACTTCGCCATCAATCACCGCACGCACGCGCTGCAAGTTCGGCTTGAACTTACGACGGCTGATCCCGGTGATCTTCTTACCGACCCCGCCGAGGTACTTTGCTTTACCGCGATACGTCTTCTGGTTACCCATGGCCGACGTACGGCCCGTAAACAAACATGTCTTCGCCATGATCCGACCCTCATTTATTCGAGAACTCGCATCTTAGCGGCCCACCCCGGCGCGGCAAGAGCGCACACTCGTCGTGGCCCAAATCGGTTCCGTTCAATCTTGACCGCGTTCGCAACCATTGGTATTGCTGCGAAATCTAGACCGCTCTACCCGACTGACTGAGCTTGGCATGCCCATGGCCCGACGGGTTCGCCCCACGACAGTTCTCTTATTCGCGGTCGCTTGCCTGGGGGCTGCGAACGCGAGTTGCAATCGCTTGCGCCACGTGAATTACCCTTCAGTCGAGTTGTTCTCCGAGAAGTGGACCGAACCGAGCGTGCCGCCGGGGACGTATCCGGATTCGGATCGTGCGGCCGTCGATGGCTTGGCGAACGCACTCGCCGGCAAGCCCGTGCCGGTGCCACCCTCCACCGGTTTGCCCACAAAACCTCTCAATGTTCTCGCATTATCTGCGGGCGGCAAGTACGGTGCTTACTCGGCGGGGGTGCTTTGCGGATGGACGGAATCCGGTACGCGACCCACGTTCGATGTTGTCACCGGCGTTAGCACCGGGGCGATTCTCGCGCTCTATGCCTTTCAGGGTTCGCAGTACGACGCCAAGCTCAAAAAGTTCTTCACGACCACCAAAGGCTCCGACTTGTTCACCACGCGGCCCGTTCGCAATCTCGTGCTTTACGGGTCGATTTCCACGGCGGACGGCCTCAAGAAGATCATCGACGAGGAAGTGAACGCGCAGTTCCTTTGCGAACTCCGTGCGTCGCATGTGGCGGGGCGGCGGTTGTTCATCGGCACGCTGAATGCCCACACGAAACGGCTGATTATCTGGGATATTGGCGCAGTCGCCTGTTCGGGCCGTCCCGATGCCGACGACTTCGTTCGCAAGATTATCCTCGCTGCGTGTGCCATTCCTGGCATGGTGCCACCCGTTGAGTTCGATGTCATCGTCAATGGCAAGCGTTACCAGGAAGTCCACACCGATGGCGGTGCTGTCACGCAGACGTTCATGAAGTTCGGGCCGAATGTGACACCCGCGCCCGGTACGCAATGGCTGGCAGGGTCGAATCTGTATGCGATCTCCGCCGGTAAACTCTACGCGGACCCCACCGATGGCCGTCTGAACTTGATCGATCAAATCAGCGCCAGCGTTTCGGCTTCGTTGTATGCACTTTACCGCGTGGAATTGCTGAAACTGTACACGTTGTGCGTGACGTCCGGCATGTCGTATCAGTTGGTGATGCTGCCGGATGAAGTGAAGGGCAGCCCGAAGAGTATGAAGATCGAGCCGGTCGAAATGACGAATCTATTCAACGCCGGTTACAAGCAATCGTCGGGCGGCGTGCCGTGGCGAATGCTGCCGCCGGGTGCGGGTTTTGGCGAAGAGGAAACACCGCGAACCGGCATCGAATTCACGTCGCCGAGCGGAAAATAGCGGTTTGTAGTCGACGTAAGTCACTATTGCGGACGCTCCAAAACCGGTTTTTCGGGTGTTTTTCGGGTTTTGAAGGCCCCAAAATGACGCTTTTTCATCGGATTTTGCCGATCCGTTTTCCGTATCTCGAACCCACATCGTGGGTTATGTCGAATGCTCTCGCGTCGACAATCGATGTAAGTCGCGACATTTCCATGTCACAATGCGACCGTTTGGTGTCGCGATGCGACCGTTTGGTGTCAAGATGCGACATTTCCATGTCATTTTGAGACAC
>JAYSYI010000334.1:0-1553 GCA_043727665.1 Limnoglobus sp.
GTCGGTCACCATGCGGACGTATTCGACGCGCCCGACATCGCAACCCTTTTCCATCGCCTTCAGGTATTCTTGCACGGCACGCAGGTAAGCGGGGCGCAACATGTGCGGGCGCGTCATCAGTTGGCCGATGCCTTCGAGGTCGATAAACCGCACGTTGCCATCGAGCGGGAACTCGATTTCGTCGCGGTGCAACACGTGGAACAACACGACTTCGTGGCCACGAAACCGCAGGTGCCGTAGCCCCTTCAGCATCGGTTCGACATCGTCGAAGCCATCGGTAATCACGAAGACAATACCCCGGCGACTCACGCGATCGGCCAGTTGTTCCAGCAACGCCCCGGTACCCGTTTTGTCGGCGGGTTTGGCTTCTTCGAGCGTCTTGCAAACCACATTCACGTGGCGCATCTGGCTACTGCCAGGGAGTTCGGCCCGCCAGTCCGAATCGAACAACCGCAACGAGACGGCATCGCGTTGTTTGACAATCACGTACGTTAGCGATGCCGCAAGCAACTTCGCATATTCGTGCTTGTTTTGCAAGCCTTCGCCGTACCGCATCGAGTTGCTCGTGTCGGCCACGATGTGTGCGGTGAAGTTCGTTTCCTGCTCGTATTGCTTGATCGTGTACCGTTCGCTGCGGCCGTAACTCTTCCAGTCGATGTGACGAATATCGTCGCCGGGAACGTATTCGCGGTGTTGCACGAACTCGACCGAAAACCCGCGGTACGGCGACTTGTGATCGCCGACCCGCAGACCTTCGACGACTTGCTTCGCCATGACGCCGAGAGCTTCGGCGCGGGCGAGGATATCGGGTTGTAACAACGTGCTGGGCATGTTTCGTCACAGTGAAGTTAAGCGAATTCGTTACGCGGCGACCGACTTTGCGGCACTCATTACGAGTTGGCGAATGACTTCATCGACGGTGATGCCTTCGCTTTGGGCCGCGAAGTTCACGATCAACCGGTGCCGCAGAATCGGCGTGGCCACGGCCACCACATCGTCGCCGGCCACGTGGTTCGAGCCACGCAGAATCGCGTGCGCTTTCGCCGCGAGAATCAGGTTCATACTGGCACGCGGGCCCGCACCCCACGTCAGCCACTTCGTCGAAAAGTCCGCCGCGTCGGGCGTTCCCGGTCGGCTCATCCGCGTGATCCGCTTCGCAAAGTGAAACACTTTGTCCGACACCGGCACCCGCCGCACCACTTGCTGAAGCGCGATAATATCGTCGCCATTCAGCACCGGCGACACTTTATCGTAGTGGTCCGAAGTGCCGATCCGCATGATCTGCTCTTCTTCGGCATCGGTCGGGTAATCGACCTTGATCATAAACAAAAAGCGGTCGAGTTGCGCTTCAGGAAGTGGATACGTTCCTTCTTGCTCGATCGGGTTCTGCGTGGCGAGCACGAAGAACGGGTTTCGCATCGGGTGGTCGTTACCGCCGATCGATGCCTTGCGTTCTTGCATCGCTTCAAGGAGCGCCGCTTGCGTCTTCGGTGGCGTCCGGTTGATCTCGTCGGCAAGTACGATGTTCGCGAAAATCGGCCCTGGCAAGAACT
>JAYSYI010000335.1:0-4992 GCA_043727665.1 Limnoglobus sp.
GACACTGCTGCTTGCGGCGGCCCGGCGGCTCGGGGAAAGTGTCGCCGACGCGAAGGCGGGACGCTGGCTGACGTGGGAACCGCTCGGCTGGCTCGGCCAAGAACTCAGCGGCCGCACGCTCGGGATCGTCGGCATGGGCCGCATCGGGTTCGCCACCGCAAAACGCCTCCACCACGGTTGGGGCATGAAGGTCATTTACACCGCACGCACGCCGAAACCCGAAGTGGATGCCGAACTCGACGCAACTTGCGTCGATTTCGATACGCTCTTGCAACAAAGCGATTTCGTCTCGGTTCACGTCGATCTGAACGCGACCACGAAGGGGTTATTCGGCGCGACCGAGTTCGCAAAAATGAAACCGTCTGCCGTGTTCGTGAACACCGCACGCGGCCCGCACGTGGATCAGGTGGCGCTCGCGAATGCCTTGCGTTCGGGCACGATCTTCGCGGCGGGCATCGATGTCGCCGAACCCGAACCGCTGCCGCCAAACCACGAGTTGTACGCGATTCCGAATTGCATAATCGCCCCGCACATCGCGAGTGCCACCGTACCCACCCGCAACGCAATGGCGATCAAGTGCGCGAACAACCTGCTCGCCGGTATCCACGGCCAACGCCTACCCGACTGCGTAAACCCAGAGGTGCAGATGTGACAATTTACTCGAAGAACTCCGCGACTTTGCACGCGAAACCTGGAAGCACGTCGCCACCGGTGATGGTGTCTTCGGAGTCGTTTTCGACGCCACGCACGTTACCAGAGTAAACCATCGCGGTTCGCGCATCGGGATCGACGACCCACACAAGGCGAACACCAGCGACAATATACTCGCGGATCTTCTCGCGAACCGCATCGCGCCGATCGCTGGGCGAGAGAATTTCAACGATCAAATCCGGTGGCAACGGGTTGTATCCGTGCGGACGGTTTGGAACTCGCGAAATGCTATAGAAGGAGATGTCCGGGCCACGCACCGTATCGGGATCGCGTTCGTTGGTGACGGCATTCGCCATCAAAACCCAGCCAAGCTTTCCAGGGTTCACGACGTTTTTCAGCAACCAAACGAGCTGCGCATGAACCAGGCAATGTTCGGCCTGATTCATCGCCATCGTCACGATCTCCCCACGGAACAGTTCTTGTTTCGAACCATCTTCTGGCTCAGGCATATTCAAGAACTCTTCGGCTGTGATCTGCGTTATCGCCGTCATGCGCCGGCTCCATATGCGGCTCAAACTGGAAAGAACTGCGCAACTTTGCACGCAAACCCCGGCAGCACGTCGCCGCCGGTGATGGTGTCGTCTTCGCCGTGTTCGACGCCACGCATGTTACCGGAGTAAACCACCGCGGTTCGCGTTTCGGGATCGACGACCCACACGAGGCGAACGCCAGCGGCAAGATACTCGCTAACCTTTTCGCGAATTGCCCGGTTGCGGTCGCTCGGCGAACGTATTTCGACCACGAGATCTGGCACGACTTCCCCGTAACCGGTGGGAGGAGTAGGTGAGCGTTCGATGCTGAAAAAGTAAACGTCTGGCCCTCGAACGGAATCGGGGTCTTGTTCTGTTATTACTCCTGATTCACTGCCGACCCAACCGAGATTGTTCGGCACGACGACATTCATCAACAACCAACCGATTCGGACTTGTGTAAAGCCATGTTCTTGCTGCGGTCGAGACATCGTTACAATCTCCCCACGTACGAGTTCTTCTCGCGACCCATCTGCTGGCTCGGGCCGTTCGGCGAACTCTTCCGCGGTGATCCGTTTTGTCGTGAGCGTTGTCATATCGCTTCCTCATTCGGTTTTGGTTATCATAACAGTCTGCGAAATGGTTCACACACCCCAATCGGAACTCCTTCATGCGCTGGCTACTCCTACTGGTTGCATTTATTTCGCATTCCGCGTTCCAAAATCCGCAATCGCAGGCAGCCGACAAACCGGTGTCGACTTCGGAAGCGGCGGCGAAGATGAAAGTCCCGCCGGGGTTTCACGTGACGCTGTTCGCGGGTGAGCCGGACATCGTCCAGCCAATCGCGTTCACGTTCGACGACCGTGGGCGGATGTGGGTCGTCGAGTGCCTGAGCTATCCGAAGTGGAGCCGCGACGGCAAAGGGCACGATCGCGTCGTGATCCTCGAAGACACCGATGGCGACGGCAAGCACGACAAAAAAACCGTGGTGATCGATAACGGCGTGAACCTTTCGGGCATCGAGTTCGGCTTCGGCGGCGTCTGGCTCTGTTCGTCGCCGAACCTCATTTTCGTGCCCATCACCGACGACAAGCCGAGCGGCCCGCCGGTGATTCATCTCGACGGCTGGAACATGACCGATACGAAACACACCGTGTTTAACAGCCTCATCTGGGGGCCGGACGGCTACTTGTACGGCACCAACGGCATTCAGGCAAAGGCGTTCATCGGTGCGCCGGGCACGCCGAAAGAGAAGCGGCCGTACATAGATTGCGGCGTCTGGCGTTACCACCCGACCAAGAAAAACTTCGAAGTCGTGGCGACCGGCACGACGAACCCGTGGGGCCTCGACTTCGACGAACACGGCGAAATGTTCATTACGAACTGCGTGATCGACCACCTGTTTCACGTTGTGCCCGGCGGGCGATACGAACGCATGTACGGCCAAGACTCGAACCCGTACGCCTTCGGGTTAATGGGCAGTGCGGTGGACTACAAGCACTGGGGTGGCGGTCACTGGACCGACGGCCGCGCCGATTTGAAAACCGGCCTGAAGAAACAACACGACGATGCGGGTGGCGGTCACGCGCACAGCGGCGCGGCGATTTACCTCGGCGACAACTTCCCCAAGGAGTATCGCAACACGCTGTTCACCTGCAATATCCACGGTAATCGCCTCAACAACGATGGCCTCGAACGCACGGCATCGGGCATGAAAGGCGTACGCCGACCGGACTTCCTGCTCGCAAACGACCCGTGGTTCCGCGGTATCTGCGTCAAGCAAGGCCCCGACGGCGGCCTGTACGCCAGCGACTGGAGCGACACCGGCGAGTGCCACAATTACGACGTCGCCGACGTGACGAATGGGCGTATTTACCGCACAATCTACGGCGACCAGAAAAGCTGGAAGGGCGATGTCAGCAAGATGACGGACACGGAGTTGTGGGATCTGCAAGAGTCCAAAAATGAGTGGCTGGTACGAAAAGCCCGACGTGTCCTTCAGGAACGTGCGAGTGTGCGAACAATTGCGTCGAGCCATTGGATCAAAAATAATCTGTTCATGTCCGATGACCTCACGCTGACACTCCGCAACCTCTGGACGAATTATGCAACGGGACAACTGACACAAAGCGATTGTGCGATTGCATCTTCCAACAAGAACGAAGCCGTTGCAGTTTGGGGAACTCGATTCGGAATGGAATCGGCAAATACCCACGCCGGCTTTCTATTGGTAATTGGACGAATGGCGTCCGAATCCGCATTCCCATCTCAGCGTGGTGCGATTGCGGCCACACTGCCGCGCTTGAGCCTCGAAGATCAGTTCCACACGGCCCCACTCCTGTTCGCGAAAACTGCCGATAATGCCGACGCGAAGCTCGCGCAACTGTATTGGCTCGGCATCCAGCCTGCGGCGATGGCGAAGCCCGAGGAGGCGTTAAAACTCGTCAACGCGATTGCGATACGGAAGGTGCGGACGAACATCATTCGCCTCGTGCTGACGTTGCCGAACTCGGAGCCGACGAAGCAACTCGATGCGGTCTTCCCGGTTCTGAAATCGGCACCGAACGACGAGACGCGGCAAGACATTCTGCAAGGCATCGTGCAAGCGTTCGAGGAACGCAAGAGCGTCGTGCCACCCGATAGTTGGAAGGCCATTTATGAGGCGATGTCAAAGCACCCGAACGCCGCAATCGTCGCACTGGCCAACGATATCGCTTTGAAATTCGACGATTCGCGGGCCATCGCGAATATGAAAGCCAAGATCGTCGCAACCGGCGATGCCGTCGAACGGAACCGCACGATCGCACTGTTGGCCGCCCGCAAGACGGTCGCGCTTTCGCCGATGTTGCGGACACTGTTAACTGACGCTGCGGTTCGCCGATCTGCAATCGTCGCGCTGTCGAACTACACCGACGACACGACGCCGGCCGCGATTCTGGCGGTCTATGCCAGCCTCACTGCCGACGAAAAAGCCGATGCGGTGCAGACGCTGTCATCACGGGCCAGTTACGCGATGGCACTCCTCGACGCGGTCGAGAAAGGCACCGTTGCCAAGGCCGACATTACCGCATTCACGGCACGCCAAATTGGGACGCTTAAGGACAACACTGTCGTCGCGAAACTCAAAGCCGTCTGGGGCGAAGTCAAACCGGCGAGCGCCACCCGTAACGTGCAGATCGCGAAGTACAAAGCGATGCTGTCGCCGGACATGCTGAAAACGGCGGATGAAAATCGCGGGCGGGTGTTGTTCACAAAGAACTGCGCCTCGTGCCACAAGCTGTTCGGCGAAGGGCAAGTCGTCGGCCCGGAACTCACCGGCAGCCAACGCGCGAACCTCGATTATCTCCTCGAAAACGTCGTCGATCCGAGTGCCGCCGTTGCGAACGAATACAAGATGACCGCGTTCTACCTCTTCGATGGCCGCCTCGTGACGGGCATCATTCGCAAAGACTCGCCCAACGGCGTGACGGTGCGAACGGTGAACGAGGAACTGTTCCTGCCAATTGCGGACATTGAAACCCGCAAACCGACGCCGAACTCCGTCATGCCCGAAGGCTTACTCGATGCGTTGAAGCCCGAGGAGATCCGAGACTTGGTCGCGTATTTGCAGAAAAAGTAGTTCTCACAATTGCGGTGGCCAAAACCGATTTTTCCTTCGACACGGCGAGTCCGGCGCGGTAGGATCGGTCACGCGTGGTGCTTCTGCCTCTCTGACACTTCTGGAGATTGCCATGAACCGAATGGAACCACAGCGGGATTGCCCCGAATGCGAAGGCACAACGTCGTTCGATCGGCGATCGTTCTTTCGCAC
>JAYSYI010000336.1:0-1548 GCA_043727665.1 Limnoglobus sp.
TGCGGCTTTCGATCCCGCCCGTGTGGGACACCGAAGCCGACGTCTGGGGACAAGATGCATTCCAGTTGTTTACTTACTGCCGCCGCACGTACGGTAGCCTGTGCGCGTGGGATGGCCCCGCCGGGATTCTCAGCACCGACGGCGATATTCTCATCGGCCAAGTCGACCGAATGGGCCTGCGCCCCGTGCGTTGGTGTTCGGACAAACGCGGTTGGTTGTACATCGGTTCGGAGTCAGGCGTGTTCGGTCTGGACCCGCTGACAATCGTCGCGAGTGGCCAGTTGCAGCCCGGCGAAATGATAGCCCTGGACACGACGACCGGTACGCGGCTCGATAGCCGAAAGATCATGGACCGCGTCGTCATCGAAGCTCAGAAAGAACTCGGCGACATTCACGATCTGAACATTCGGCAGGTGGTGATTACCGAAGGCTTCGACTTCACGCGTCAAGTCGAAGACGTCGTCGGTGCGATGCTCGTCGAACAAAACTGGACGCTCGACCACCTGCTGCAAGCGGCAGGCTGGGACTTCGAGCGTGCGGTGTTCGTGAAGGATATGGCGAAGCTCAAAAAGGAACCGCTCTCGAGCATGGGCTTCGACCGCGTGTTGACGATCTTCTCGGTGTTTCACCCGACGCTGTTCAAATACTGCCAGCAGACTTTTGCGGAAGTGACGAACCCACCGATCGACCCGTACCGCGAAGGCGGTGCGATGTCGCTGATGACGTATCTTGGTAGATCGTCGCTGACGGCCCGCGATGGCGAAGACGAAATGCCCGTGAAGCAACTCGAACTCGCCTCGCCGATCATTAGCGATGCGGTGATCGAAGAGATCCGTCAGAACGAAATGCTCGGGTTCCAACCGCTCGATGCGACGTTCGTACTCGAAGGCGGCGCGGAAGCATTGCGAACGAGTTTGATCGCACTGCGGAGTGCTGCCGAGAAAGCCGTTCATGCGGGGCACCACGTGTTGTGCATCAGCGACCGCCAGGCGTGCAAGAAGGGCATCGACCCGATCCCGTCGTTGCTCGCGCTCGGTGCGGTTCACAATTACCTATGCCAGCAAGGGCTGCGCGATCGTTGCTCGATCGTCGTGCAAGCAGGCGACATTCAGGAAGGCCACGATATTGCCGTCCTCGTGGCGTTCGGTGCCGATGCGGTTCATCCGTATTTGATGTTGCGAATGGTCAAAGATGGCCTGACGTACAAGCACGGCGAATCGAAGCAGGAAATCGAATTGTCCGCACGCGAAGCCCTGGAGAACCTGTTCGAGGCGCTCGAGGATTCGCTCAAGAAGATCATTTCGAAGATGGGGATCACGACGATCGAAGGCTATCGTGGGGCAATGCTGTTCGAGGCGGTCGGCTTCGGCCCCGAACTCATGGAGTTCTTCGGCGACTTCCCCTCGCGCATCGGCGGGCTGACGCTTGCGGACCTCGTCGACGACGTCAAATGGCGTCTCGACCGGACCGTGAACATGGGCACGCTCGGCCGCAACAAAGACTATCACGCCTACAAACCCGAAGTGCGGATGGCATTGCGGAACGCAG
>JAYSYI010000337.1:0-1537 GCA_043727665.1 Limnoglobus sp.
ATCTCGTAAGCCGTAAAGACATTCGCATCGTCCGACATAGCAACCCTCGTGAAACAATAGACGAAGAACGAAGGAATCAAAACGAAAAACATTAACCGCAGAGGTCGCAAAGTACGCAGAGGGAAAAAAATCATGTGAAGGTTCAATCGGGGTCGCAGTGATCCGATTGCACTTAAATCATGCGGAAATCATGAATTTTTACTCCGCGTTCTCAGCGCCCTCTGCGGTTAAAAATCCTAACGGTGTAATCCCATCGCCAGCTGTTTCATCAATCGTTCGCGGATCGCTTGCACGCCTTGGCGGGCTTCGACACGTTCGCGGACAGCGATCGCTTCTGTACTTCGATCCGACAAGTAGGCGTCAATCTCGTCGCGATGCCGCAAACAATACGCGATCACCGTATGGATGTCCGCCAACGGAACCGACTCGTACCGCAGATGGATTTCTTCTGCCGTCGCGCCATCGCTATACGTCGCGAAAAGCGTGTCGAGAGTCACCCGAGTCGTACCGATTCGGATCACTCCATCGGCGTCGGCACGCATCGGAGTTGGGTCGGCATGAATAGCTGTGGACATGGTTCAACCCTCGGCTGCGGCGGCGATGAGGTCTTTGACGGTTTCGTATGTGCGGGTGGTGGCACGCAGCGAAAGCTGTTGCAGTTCCTCGCCGGCGGGGGTCGGATACTCTTTCGTGAGGCAGGCGCGGCAGAGGCGGTCCTCGGGCAAGCCGATACTCCGCGACACGGCATCCAGCGGTAGATACAGCAAGCTGTTCGCACCGAGTTCGTACGCCATCCGCTGCTGTTCTTCGGGTGTCGGCACGCTCCCGGACATCCGCGTCGGTGCGTACAACTCGTTCACCGTCGACATATCGATGCCGTAGAAACAAGGCGAAATGATCGGCGGGCAGGCCACGCGCACGTGAATCTCCTTCGCGCCGCCCTGGTCGCGAATGTAGTTCAACAGCGTGCTCAGTGTCGTGCTGCGGACGATCGAATCCTCGACGAGGATGACCTTCTTCCCTTGCAGCACTTCGCGGAGTGGCGTGAACTTCATGCGGACTTTATCCGCGCGGTTGCCGCCTTCGATGAAGGTACGGCCGACGTAACGATTGCGAATCAGACCTTCGCGAACGGGGATACCGAGTTCGAACGCCATCGCGTCGGCGGCGGCTTTGCCCGTGTCCGGCACCGGCACGACAATCGTATCTTCTTTGTCGATCGGAAACAGATTCAACCGCCGTTCCTGAATCGCCAGTTCCTTCCCCAACGCCGACCGCGACAGATACACGCTGCGCTCGTCGAGCGTACTGGCGACGTTCGCAAAATAAATCCATTCGAAGAAGCAATGCGCCGACTTTTGCTTCGGGGCGTAGCGGTGGATCGTCATCTTGCCATCGCGAATCAGAATCAGTTCACCGGGTGCCAGCGAGCGGATATTCTTGAAGCCGAGGTTCAGCAGGGGCACGCTCTCACTCGCGGCAGCGAACAGGCGGCCATCGGTGGCATAGCACAGTGGGCGAATGCCGAGCGGATCGC
>JAYSYI010000338.1:0-4960 GCA_043727665.1 Limnoglobus sp.
TGTCATGGTGCGCCTTTTTGGTGTCATTTCGCGACACTTTGGTGTCACTTTGTGCACGTCGCGAATTCCGACTTACGTCAAATAAACTAATACTTTTTGACTTCGCGATTTCGTGTGGGCGAGGCCCGTGCTTGGCTCCGAATTTAGACTAATTCCTGCTGACCTTCTCGCGGCACGCCGTGTGCGGATACACTTTCTCCACGGGAACCAAACGTAATACGAGGTGATGAGCGATGGCTGACAAGAAGATGAGCAAGGAAATCCAGAAGGTACAATCGGAGATCAACAAGGAGTTCGGCGAAGGATCGCTGATGTCGCTGGGCGATGTCGAACTGGCCGCGAAGGGCATCGAAGGCATTCCGACCGGGTCGCTCGCGCTCGATCTCGCCCTCGGCGGCAAAGGTTTGCCACGGGGCCGCGTGATCGAAATTTACGGTGCGGAGTCCAGTGGAAAGACGACGATCGCGCTCCACACGATCGCCAACGTGCAGAAACAAGGCGGCGTGGCGGCGTTCATCGATGCCGAACACGCACTCGACCCCACGTGGGCCAAACGCATCGGCGTCGACCTCGAATCGCTGCTCGTCAGCCAGCCGAGTTACGGTGAAGAGGCCCTTCGCATCGCCGAAATGCTCATTAAGTCTAATGCGGTGGATATTATCGTCATCGACTCGGTGGCCGCACTGGTGCCCAAGAGCGAATTGAACAACGACATCGGCGATGCCTCGGTCGGTGTGCAAGCCCGACTGATGAGCCAGGCACTTCGCGTGCTGAACCCCGTGATTAACAAAACGCGAACCTGCATGATCTTCATTAACCAGATTCGCCTGAAGATCGGCGTGATGTACGGCAACCCCGAAACGACGACCGGCGGGCTGGCCCTGAAGTTTTACGCCACGGTGCGACTCGAAGTGCGGAAGGCCGCACAGATCAAAGACGGCGACGAAGCGATTGGCACCGAAATGAAGGTGAAAGTCGTCAAAAACAAGATTGCCGCCCCGTTCCGCACCGCCGAGATGGAACTGTATTACGATCGCGGCATCGACTACGAAAACGACGTAATCCGCATCGGCGTCGAGGACGACATCATCACCAAGAGTGGGGCGTTCCTCAGCTTCGGCGACACGCGACTCGGCCAAGGCAAAGACAACGCGCGGAAGTTCCTCCGCGAAAACACCGCGATTCGCGATAGCATCGTGCAACTCATTTTGGTGAAACACGCACCGAGTGTCGTCGGCGCAGTGCCCGCAATTGCCGAAGGGGCCGAGGACGCCGACGCGGTCGATATGCCCACGCCGAAGAAGCGCAGCAAAGCGGCGGCACCGGCGGAGTAACTGCGGAATTGTTAGCCCGACGCGCTAGCGAGGGAGTCGTGGCGAGTCATCGAGACGCGACGCGAAACGCACGATGACAATCGGTGCGGCACCTCCCATGGTATCACCATGGGCTACGTGAGCGGTCCCTTCAGGACCGAATCCCGACCCTGAAGGGATCGCTCTCTCGGCCCATGGTGGAACCATAGGACGTGGCGAGTCTTCGAGACACGACCATTGATGTAGTAGGCACACTCCGTGTGCCGTTCGGATGTTGGCAATCCTGAATCGCAAAGCTCGTAAGTTGCAAACTGTCTCAACGGCACATGGAATGTGCCTACTACAATCGTCGGGTTTCAACGGCACATGGAATGTGCCTACTACTACAATCGCTGTTGTTTCTTTCCCCCTCATGGATGAGGATCTTCGCTGTGTCTGATGCGGATACTCGCTCGCGATCTTCGATGATGTTGGCCGCCGGTACGAACTGGTTTGCGTTCGCGGCGGCGCTCGGGGTCAGCTTCTTTCTCACGCCGTATCTGATCGGTTCGCTCGGTAAACCGCGTTACGATATTTGGTGCGTCGTCGAATCGATACTCAACTATTTTACTCTTCTCGATATGGGCATCGCGGCCTGTTTAGTACGCGAAATTGCTCGCAAACAAGCCACTCGCGATGTCGATTCCACGAACCGCATCACTTCGGCATGTCTCGCAATTTACACCGCTGCGGGTGCGTTCGCGATGCTCGTCGGCGTGCCTTTGGCGTTCGCGTTTGTGCCGATACTCGAAGCCCGCGATGGTGTCGGGGATGTCGTGGCTTTTGCGGTGCTCATGCTCGCAAACCTCGCACTCACGTTGCCGCTGAGTGCGTTTCCGTCGATCCTCGATGGCCTCGAAAAATTTGCCGCGAAAAGTGCGGTTCGCGTGCTGTTTTTGGCGATACGCACAGCCGGTATCGTTGTGGCGATCCGTGCGGAATACGGCCTGCTGGCGCTCGGTGTCATCTTCACCGTTACGAATCTGCTCGAGCATTTGGCGATGGTGATGTTGTGCCGGGTGTATTTACCCGGGCTGCGTCTGCGGCTCGATTTGATCGACCGCGTCACGTTGAAAGCGATTAGCGGGTACAGTACCGATGCGTTTCTGGCGATGCTGGCGGGACGGATTACGGTGCAGACCGGCGCGATTGCGGTCGGCTTCTTTTTGCCGGTGGGGCAGGTGACGTATTTCGCCACGGCCGCGCGGCTCGTCGAGTACGCCAAGACACTTCTGCGAACGATCACTGCGACGCTAACGCCTGGCGTGAGTGCGCTGGAAGCACGCGGCGATTGGGCGGGAATTCGGCGAATCCTGTTCGGTGCGACTCGTGGCGTGTTGTACATCGTGCTGCCGATCAACCTCGGGTTGTGGTTCTTCGGCAAGCCATTTCTCGCACGCTGGGTGGGTGCCGATTTCATCGTGGGCAGCTCCCCCACACTCGCGATTCTCTCCGCAACACTCACGATCGGCATCGCGCAATCGGTCGCATCGCGCATCCTTTACGGTATCGGAAAGCTCAAGATTTTCGCACGATTCGCACTCGCGGAAGCGGGGCTGTTCTTGCTGTTCTTGGTGACGCTCATCGGCCCGTTCGGGGTCGAAGGCGTGGCGATCGCGACCGCGGTTTCCAACGCGATCTTCTGCATTGCCGTCATCGTTACCGCTTGCCGGGCCATCGATGTGGGCATTCGCAAATACACCGAGTGCTGGCTAAAGCCGATGGGTATTACGCTG
The DNA here is from genome assembly GCA_043727665.1 of Limnoglobus sp. GTDB lineage: Bacteria > Planctomycetota > Planctomycetia > Gemmatales > Gemmataceae > Limnoglobus. The sequence goes on from JAYSYI010000338.1 coordinate 3,089, forward strand.
ATTCCGCTCGCGATATGGTCATTCTGGGGGCCGGTCGAACCGACGTGGCCCGCAATCGCAATGGCCATCGCCACCGGTGTCGTTCCCTACACGCTGTGCGTTGTGGCCATTGAGACGAAATTCCGACTGACGAGCAAAAAGTCAGCCAGTGAGTCCAGAGCGCCGACAATCACCGAGTTGGCAGCAGATGTGACTCGATCTTAACTGATGTGAAGGTCGCTCTTTAGCCTAACTAACATGGAGTTGTCGCAGTAATGGAGACGTTTCGCACCGCTAATCGAGCCAGGTCGTTCCATGCCGGAATCGCAATTGATCTTGATACACCTCGCATGGACCTTACTCATGGTCGGTATCATCTGGTTCGTGCAAGTGGTGCATTACCCGTTGATGGTTGAAGTCGGCCATGCAAACTTCGTGCGGTTTTCCGAACGACACCAACAGCGTACCAGTTGGGTCGTCATCGGCCCGATGGCACTGGAAGCACTGAGCGGAGCGTATTGGGCGGCGTTGCACCCGACGCGCTGGTCATCACCCCCGTTCCTGTTGGCATTCGTGCTGTTGATAGTCGTCTGGTTATCGACGGCGGTATTGCAAGTGCCGATTCATGGGGAGTTGTTGAAGGGCTACGATCGCAAACGCATCGAACGACTCGTGCGAACGAACTGGATTCGCACCATCGGCTGGACGTTGCGAGCGGGTATCGTCGCTTGGATGTATGCGGAAACGCAGCGATCGTGAGTCGTTTCGATCAGGGGGAGAGGCGGACTTTTTTCCAACTGCCGGTGCCGTTTGCGGTGAATTGAATGCGGTCATGGAGGCGGCCACGACGGCCTTGCCAGAACTCGATCGTATCGGGCAAAATGCGATACCCGCCCCAGTGTGGCGGACGCGGCACGTCGCCTTCGGGGTACTTTGCCATCAGTTCGGCTTGCTTGGCTTCGAGCCAGGCGCGATCCGGGATGATCGCACTTTGTGCCGAGGCCCACGCGCCGAGGCGACTTCCGATCGGGCGAACCTGAAAGTACGCATCGGAGTCGGCTTCGCTCACTCGCTCGATGCGGCCTTCGATGCGAACTTGGCGTTCGAGTTCATCCCACAAAAACGCGACGGACGCATACGGGTTTTCGGCGAGTTCGTTGCCCTTGCGGCTATCGTAATTGCTGAAAAACGTGAAGCCACGCTCGTCGGTGCCCTTCAATAGCACGAAGCGAACCGATGGCCGGCCGTCGAGCGTGGAGGTGGCGAGTGCCATCGCGTTTGGCTCGGGCAAGTTCGCGGTCACGGCGATCTCGAACCAAACCTTGAAGAGCGCAAACGGGTCGTCGCCCGCCTCCGCCTCCGATAGCCCGCCCTGCATGTAGTCTTTCCGCAAATCGGCAATCGTCATCGTCAGCCTCGGGATGTGTCGGGTACTGTTCTTCGGTCCTGAAAGGATCGCTCACGTAGCCCATGGAGGTACCATGGGAGGAGGCCCCAGCCATCGTCCGTGTGGCTTTTCGCGTCGCGTTTCGAAGACTCGCCACGACTGATTTTTTAGGGTTTTTGCCCACGCCCCATGGTTCTACCATGGGCTGAGTGAGCGACACCTTCAGTGTCGGGGTTCTGCTTTTCGATCCCGTGGCGGATCACCCTCGGTTGTCCAGAAACGCGAGCACAATGCGGATCTGCTCGTACGGGATTTCTTCGTTGAGTGCCAGGAACACTGGCTTCATTTTGTCGTTGCCGTGAACTTCGGCGGCGGCGGCCACGCGCTCGCAGATCGCTTCGGACACCCAGCGGAACGGCGAGGGCGGTTTCTCCAGGCGGATAAAATCGGCGAGGAAATCGCACACCGTCGAGCGGCTCAGGCCCGTTCGCGTGACCGCTTCATCA
>JAYSYI010000339.1:0-4951 GCA_043727665.1 Limnoglobus sp.
TTCCTCTTTCATTTCCGGCGGGATCAGCGCGTTCCGCAAACAACTTTCGACGAAACTCGCGGGCATAGGGCCATCGAAGCCGACGATCTTGACGACGTGCGTTCCCCAACGGGCCTCTCCGCTAATCGCGGGCGGTGGCCCATCACCGCTTGCCGCATCCGGCGAGGCCGGGGCGAGTGCAACGACGGCCGCCGCAAGGTCGGGATGATAATCGCGCAGGGCCGCCGTGAGCGAACCCGCCGACAAATCGACGAGGTCGGGGAACAATACCTGCAAACTCACGGGGTGGCTCATGCGAATAGTTTATGCACGAACGCGGTCTGGCGTCGCGTTTCTATAATCGGTAGAATCGGAATGGACAGCGATTTTTCACACGGCCAACGGGAGTAGGCGTCATGAGGACGATGATCGGGTTATTGTGGGCAGCGGCTTTTGCCATTTCATTCATGGGAGTTGCGTTGGCCGCACCGGTACCAGCGGAACTGACCGAAGAGCAGCTCAAAGAAAAAGCGCTCAAAATCAACAAGGAAACGAAGACGGTCGAAGAAGCCGATGCGCGACTAAAGGAGCTGATCAAGGACAAAGCGGGTACGGCGAAGCTCGTCAAAATGGCGATGAAGCTGCAAAAAGCCTCGAAAGAAAGCGAAAAACCGTTCCGTTTCTACGCGGGCCTCGTGTTGGCGAAGGCCGCGCAGAACGTCAAGGATTACGATGCCGCCGACCTTTTTTACAAGTTCTGCACCGAGACCGCGATTGAAGATTTGCAATCGAGCGAACTCATCATGCGTGCGGTCGAGAACCAACTCGACTTCTTCGTTGCGCGCAAGAAGCACGACGAAATTGTCGAACTTTGCCAAAAGGTGCTCGATTATAAAGGCGACGAATCGCTCTCGCAGTTCAAGCTCGTTTACGTCACGGAACAATTGCTCGTTGCGACCGCCCGCAAAGGCGATGTTAAAGTCGCGATCGAGAAGGCCGACGAACTCGTCAAACGATTCGAGGGCAACTGGTACTTCATTCAACTAAAGGCACGCATCCAACGCGAAGGCGAAAAGTACGACGACGCGATCAAGACGTATGAAGAAAGCATCGAGGCACTGGACAATAGCGAAGACCTGAAGAAAGACCAAAAGGCGCGATTCACGCGAAATATGCGATACGTGATCAGCGGCATTTACATCGAAGCGAAGCAGATCGACAAGGGCACGGACATTCTGCGTACGCTCGTGAAAGAGAACCCGGACGTTGCGATGTACAAGAACGATCTCGGCTTCGTAATGGCGGACAACGACAAAAATCTCGACGAATCCGAGAAGCTGATTCGCGATGCGATTGCGCAAGATTTGAAGGATCGCGAAAAACTCGCCGACGAAGGCAAGCTCGATAAGGAACTCGCGAAGAAGCCGAACTCGGCGTACATCGACAGCCTCGGCTGGGTGCTGTACAAGAAGAAGGATTACGTCGGCGCGTTGAAGAACCTCAAAGAGTCGATCGGCACCGACGACGAGGAAAGCAACCACATCGAAATCTGGGACCACGTTGGCGACTGCCTACTGGCGATGGGCAACAAAAAGGAAGCGCTCGAGACATTCCAAAAGGCACTGAAAATGGAAGACGAAACGAAAAAGGACGGCGAACGCCGCAAGAAAGTCACCGAGAAGATCAAGAAGCTGAAAGCCGAGACGAGCGAGAAGTAGCCCCTCGAGTAGCCCTCTCGCTCCGCGAGAGGATAGCAAAAACTAACGAGACCGGCATCGTTCAAAACGATGTGTTTTTGGGTAGTAGGCGCGCGTCGTTCGTTCTTCATTTTTCGGGAGCCGCAGGTCTTTAGCCTGCGCGGGGGCAAATACCCTAGAAAACCAGTCGTGGCGAGTCTTCGAGACGCGACGCCTACGGCACGATGAAGATGGGTGTGGCCCCCTCCCCATGGTATCACCATGGGCTACGTGAGCGATCCTTTCAGGACCGAAGAACACGGGGATTCAACGTAGTCGAAGTCATGAGACTTCGGGATGAATGAAGTCACCGCGTCAGAAGTCTCACGACTTCCACTACGAATACAGGTAAAACATGCCAATTGGGAAGTTCTTCGCGGCGATGCCTGGATTGAGGAACCGAAATGCGTCTGGCACTATTGGCTCTTCTCGTATCGACACCGGCGTTTGCCGCCGACCGCGTGGCGCTCGAGTATGCCCCGGCCCCGGTGGACAACCCGCTCAAGGGGTTGGTGCCCTACGAGGCCGACGTGCGAACGTTCTTTCCGCACTCGCTCGAGTTTAATTACCTCGCGTACTCGACGATGGTGAAGGGCTACGATTCATTCGATTGGAAGCCGATGGAGACGATGCTCGATCGCATCGCCGCCCGTGGCCATCAGGCGGTGTTCCGCATCTACCTTGAGTACCCAGGCAAGAAGGGCGTCATTCCCGAATTCCTCGTGAAAGACGGGCTGAAAGTTCACAAATGGCTGTATACCGAGACGCAACCGGAGCCGCCCGCCCCCATCGAAACGCCCGACTACGAAGACAAGAACTTGCGGAAGTCGCTCAAAAACTTCATCGCCGCACTCGGTAAGAAGTACGATGGCGATCCGCGAATCGGCTTCATCACGGCCGGTTTGCTCGGCACGTGGGGCGAGTGGCACACCTACCCGAAAGACGAACTCTTCGCGAGCAAAGCGGTGCAGACTGAGGTGATGGACGCCTACGAAATCGCGTTCAAAATTACGCCCGTGCTGTTGCGCTATCCGGCAGGAGAGAAGGACGACCAGAAGGCCCCGAACGCCAAACGGACGTTCGGCTACCACGATGATTCGTTCGCCTGGGGAACCTTGGACACAGGTAAAAAAGACGACGATTGGTTCTACATGGCTTCACTCAAAGCCGCCGGACCAGGGGCGATGCAGAAATGGAAATCGCACCCAGTCGGCGGCGAGATCCGCCCGGAGGCGTGGGGTAAGGTCTTCGACGAAAAACCCGGCAACAAGTCGATTCAGAACTTCCGCAAGTGCGTGGACGAAACGCACGTGAGTTGGCTAATGGATAGCGGGATGTTCGAGAAGAAGCAGAAGCCAGATCGGATCCAGCGTGCCAAAGAGCAGGTGCGGCGGATGGGCTACGAATTCCACCTGCCCGGCGCGACGATCGGCACCGTGGCAGACGGAAAACTACCTGTGAAAGTGGAACTGGAGAATCGCGGAGTGGCCCCGTTCTACTATGACTGGAAGCTCGAATATACGCTTTTGCTCAACGGCAAAACGACAAAAACGATTCGCGGAACCGGCAATCTCACAGGGTTGCTACCCGGCGATAAACCGCGAATCTGGGACGACACGCTCGATTTGTCCGGCGTCCAATCGGGCACCTACAAACTCGCAATCCGGGTGCCGAACCCACTCAAGAACGGCCACCCGCTGAAGTTCGCCAACAAAACCCAAGACGCCGACGCCCGCGGCTGGCTCATCCTCGGAAGCGTCGACGTGAAGTGATACGTTTTGTTAGCCCGACGCGCAAGCGAGGGGAACCCGCTCGAAGGCACGACATCGCAGAAACGATACACCGCGACCCAGGGGTACGACGAAGCATCTAACCCTGAGCTATGGGATTTGACCCCGTTGGGGTAAGAATTGGCCATGGATTTATCCCAACGGGGTTCCATCTTCTAGGGTTAGACGTTTACGTCGTACCCCTGGGCGTACGCGCAAGATTGCGCAACTTCAAAACTAGCGCGTCGGGCTAACGGGAATGGATTGTCTGACCCGTAACGTCTCACATCCGACCGCGAGTAGTATAACGATCGACACGTGAGCAATGGAGATTGTCTTGACGAAACGTCATTTTGTGAACTACGAAACTCGCAGGCAGCCGCTGTTGAGTCGGTGGGCGTTTGCCCGTCGCATGGCGGGTTACTTCGGGGCGTCGTTTCTGCTCGTTAGCGTATCGCTGCTCGGCGGCATGTTCGGCTACCATTACCTCGAAAGTATGGAGTGGATCGATGCGTTCGCGAATGCCGCTATGATCCTCTCGGGGATGGGACCACTCGAGCCGGTGAAAACGTGGAATGGTAAGCTGTTCGCCGGACTTTACGCACTCTACAGCGGCCTGATATTGATCCTCGTCGCAGGCCTGATTCTCGCCCCCGTCGTTCACCGCATCTTACACCGCTTCCACCTGGAGTAGATCTGGATAGATACATTGCGAATTGAAACGTCCCATTATGCTATAGTGGTGTCAATTCCTTATGGGTACACGATCATGAACCGTAGACGTTGCATCGGGTGGTTGGTGGCAGGTGGTGCGGGTGTGGCGACATTCGCTGCGTTTGGCACGGGGCCGACATCTCGCCCGGTGCTCGCAGATGTGCCGACGCTCGGCGATGACGATTTTGCGGCACTGCTGAAAGCGGTCCGCCCGGTCGCGGGTGAAGACTTGTTCGCGACCATTCCGTGGGAGACGTCGTTGTGGGAGGCCCGCGAGAAAGCGGCGAAGGAAGGCAAGCCGATCTTGCTCTGGGAGATGGATGGCCACCCGCTCGGCTGTGGGTGAAACAACGTCGTGGCGGGCCGTGCGTTCGCCTTCGCAGATCCGGAAATTATTCGCCTCACCCATACCGCATATGTGCCAGTGTCGGCCGACGACTGGTACCAGCGCCGTCGCGAAGATGCCGAAGGCGATTTCTTTCGCAAGGTCGCCAGCCAAGGTCCGCGTAAAGGCAAAGATGGCGAAACGATGCAAGGCATTTACGTTCTGACCGCAGACGGCGAACTCCTCGCGTATACGAACGCCGGACAAGATGTGAAAGCCATTCGCGAACAATTGCGACGAGGTTTGGAGAAGTGGAACGCGTTGCCCGCGAAACGCCGCGATGCATGCGCGGTGACAATCGAACCACACGGAAAGCTCGACGCGAACTACACGCGAATTGTGCCCAAAGGTGGCTTGGTCGCCCGCGC
>JAYSYI010000340.1:0-4948 GCA_043727665.1 Limnoglobus sp.
ATGCTTTGGCCATCCGCGACGGTGTGGCGTTGTTCGCTGGACCGGGGGGAATCCCTTCGATCTTCGACCACGAAGGGGTCAGCCGGGTCATCGGTGATCTCGCCGGCCAACCGTTAGACGAAGCGTAACGACGACGTTTTATCGTTTCACTTGGGCGAGGTCGGTGAGATACGCAACCAAGCCGCGATGGAGCGAGCGGTAGGCGTCTTCGTCGCCGGCGGATGCGGGGCCGAATGTGAGTTTGAACTTTGTCATGTGCTTCGTCAGTTCGCCGACGCCCGTTCCGATGGTGTGCCAACTACCGATGAGCAAACCGTTCGAAACCACGGGATCTTTTAACAATTTCACTGCCGATTCGAGCGATTTTAGGTAGTCGCAACCGCCCTTCTCTTCCTCAGCGGTCGGATGCATCGCGTGTAGTTTTTTCAGGTTGCTCCCCAATCGCTCGACGATCGTCAGGTCGATCCGTTTACCGGCTTTCACTGAGCCAACGACCGCATCGAAGTCGCGTTCGATGAGGTTACGCATCCCTTCGAATTCGGTCGTTTGTAAACCGACGGGGAATGTGAGCGTGTCGTCGCGGAAGAAGTTGAGTACATCGGCGGCGGCCCCGCCTTGGAACACCGCTTTCGATAACAGTTCCGGTGGGAAGAACGGCGCGTTTGCCTTCACGCCTTTGGCTTCGAGTTCCTGAATGGCTTTGAGCGTTTGATTGAGTGCCAACCCACTAACGATGTCGGCTTCCGTTACCGTTGCCAACGCGGTTCGCACCGCTTCCGATGCCTTCGCAAGTTGTTCTTTCGGCACGACTTTCGCACCGCGTTCGTCGGCCCATTTATCGAATTGCTGTTGCTGCAATTGCAGGTCGTTTCGGTTGGCACGTTGGGCTTGTTGCAATGCGAGTTGCGCACGGTCATTGAGCGGCCCGCCGTAGCCGCCAGACGAACCGTACATGTAGCCGGGGCTAAACGCACTGTAGAGTGGCGGCGCGATTTGCAGAGCGCGGTAGCCGTAAATGTTCTGGTAGTAGACCTGGCGGAACGGCGTGCCGTTGATGAAGAGTGGCGAACTGGACACATAACCGAACGACCGACTGTAAAACCCGTAAGTTGCGAAGCCAGGGGGGCCGGGCCGATAAAACGAGTTTTGCGCGGTAGCCACCGAAGTGTCGATGCCGAACAAGAAGGCTGCCGAGGTCAACGCAATGATTTTCACGAACGGCCGCATGATTTCCCCTTAAAATAAGCGCAACTCGGGCGGCGTCCTGCTCTGCAATCTGTACCGAACATCCGGAGCGTTCTTTCAACGCTTTGCCAGCAACAGTAACATTTCCTTATTATTCGCATCGAACGTGTCAGAAGGCAAGCCTTTCCAGGACTTCTCAGAGATTCGCCACAACTCGGGACGGATTTTTGGCCGATGAATACCGCTGTTGCCTCTCGCACTTTCGGCACACCCTTGACGGTCTATTGCCGTTGGCCTACGGTTCTTAGGTGGCGTATCTGGCCCGGCCACGGTCTTTTTTTTGTAACGAATTGGCGGAACATTCATGCCCGGCACCTGTGTCGTTGGCCTCCAGTGGGGCGACGAAGCCAAGGGGAAAATCGTCGATCTGCTCGGCGATCAGCACGATTTCGTTGTGCGATTCAATGGCGGAGCCAACGCGGGGCACACCGTCGTCTGGGGCGACCGCAAGTTTGCGCTTTCACTGTTGCCAACGGGTGTATTGAAGCCGCACGTGCAATCGGTGATCGGCAACGGCGTCGTCGTTTACCCGCCGCGATTCATCGAAGAAGTGGACAAGCTGCGTGCGGTCGGCATTCCCGTCGGTGCGAACCTCATGGTCAGCAACCACGCACACGTGATCTTCCCATACCACATGGAAGAAGAGCGACTCGCCGAATCAAATCCCGATGCCAAACTCGGCACGACGGGCCGCGGCATCGGGCCATGTTACCAAGATAAAGTCGGCCGACGGAACGCGGTGCGGGTCGGCGAACTGCTTCGCCCGGACCACCTGCGCGAGCGTTTGCGGCAGATTGTGCCGTTCAAGAATCGCCTGATGCACGCGCATTGCGCCGATGCCAGCGCCGAGCCAAAGGCGTTCGATGCGAATCGGCTTTGCGATGAATATCTCGGGTATGCCGAAACGCTCAAACCGCACGTCTGCGACACGGCACAGGTGCTTCACGAAGCATTTGCAGCGGGCAAGAACGTGCTGTTCGAGGCCGCACAGGGTAGCTTGCTCGACGTCGATCACGGGACGTTTCCGTACGTCACGAGTTCGAGCAGTTTGCCATCGGGCATCTGGTCCGGCTCCGGCGTTCCATCGCGTGCGGTGACGCGGATCATCGGCATCGTCAAGGCGTATACTTCTCGTGTCGGGCGTGGGCCGTTCCCCACCGAACTCGACGATGGCCCAACCGGTATCGGCGAGCGGATACGCCAGATCGGCCGTGAGTTCGGCACCGTCACAGGCCGGCCACGGCGCACCGGCTGGTTCGATTCGATTGCGGTGAAGTACACGGCCACGCTGGCGGGTGTCGATGAAATTACCGTGATGTTGCTCGATGTGCTGAGCGGGCTGCCGGAGTTGAAACTCGGCATCGGCTACGACCTCGACGGCGAGCGAATTACGCACTTCCCGAGCGATTCGTACGATCTCGAACGCTGCCAGCCGATTTACGAAATGATGCCCGGCTGGAGCGAAGACATCACGAAGGTCAAAACGCTGGCAGGGCTGCCAACGGCCGCACGCCGCTACGTTGATCGCATCGGCGAGATGGTCGGCAAGAAGATCTCGTTCGTCTCGATTGGCCCCGACCGCGACCAGACGATTCACCTCTCATGACGCCAGCGAAGCGGGAGCCGATCGCACACGCGCAGGCGGCCGGGTTGGACCCGGCACGGTTCCCCGCCCACATCGCGATCATCATGGATGGTAACGGCCGTTGGGCGGTCGAGCGCGGTAAGGAGCGATTCGAGGGGCACCTCCGCGGCACCGAAACCGTTCGCACCATCGTCACCGAATCGTGTCGCCTCGGTATCGGCCAACTGACACTGTATTGCCTCAGTATCGAGAACTGGAAGCGGCCCAAGCTCGAACTCGATTTCCTCATGGTTCTCCTCAAACAGTACCTTTTAGACGAACGCGAATTGATCCGCGAGGAAGACATCCGCTTCCGCGTGATCGGTCGCCGCGATGGCCTGCCTGACGATGTACTGGCGGAGATCGACGAGAGCGAACGCCTGAGCCGGGACAACGCGGGAATGACACTCTGCCTTGCGATTAACTACGGCAGTCGTACCGAGATTCTCGATGCCGTGCTCGGGATCGCGCAGCGGGTGAAAGCGGGCGAACTTGCCCCCGAAGACATCACCGAAGACACCGTAGCGAACGCCCTCTATACGCGCGGGATGCCCGACCCGGATTTGCTGATCCGCACCGCCGGCGAGATGCGCGTCAGCAACTATCTTTTGTGGCAAATTTCGTACGCAGAGTTGTGGGTCACGCAGACGTACTGGCCGGACTTCACGCCGGAGACATTGCACGCGGCACTGAAAGAGTATGCCCTGCGCGAGCGGCGCTTCGGCGGGCTGAATTCCCCTCTTATTGAAGGCACCTGAACCGATGCTGCGTACCCGTTTGTGGGTCGGTTCGTTGATCGCCATCATCGCGGCGGGCGTGCTGTTCGTCGATGCCACGTTCGCGCCGTACTACCCATTCCTGTTCGCATCGGTGCTCGCGCTCGGCTACTTCAGCACACGCGAACTCCTGTCGATTTTGCCCATCAACGAGCGGCCGCGAACGATCCCCACGGTCATCGGCGTCTGCGTGTTACTCGCACTCAACTGGCTACACGTGCCGAATGCGGTCTCGCTCGGGTTGGCATTCGCGATACTCATCGCATTCCTCGTCGAGATGGCCACCTACACCGGCGATGGCAACGCACTGCGGCGTGTAACGATGGCCGTATTTGTCTTCGTTTACCTCGGCTTCTTGCCGGGTTTCTTCGTGCAGTTACGCTGGTCGCAGGGCGAACTTTCGAGGCTGGCGCTGGCGGTAACGATCTGCGTGCCGAAACTCGGTGATGTGGGCGCGTACCTGATGGGCCGTGCGTTCGGCCGACACAAAATGACACCGCTGCTCAGTCCGAAAAAAACCTGGCAAGGTTTCGCCGGTGGTATGATTGCTGCAATATCTACCGCAATCGCGTTCGGGTATTACGAGCCGCGATTGTTCGCATACGGCCTGCCGCACGCCATCGCGTTCGGCGTGCTCGTGGGGTTGGCTGGCATTCTCGGCGACCTGGCGGAATCGCTGATGAAACGCGAATGTGGTAAGAAAGATGCCTCTCAAACGGTACCCGGATTCGGCGGGATTCTCGATGTCATCGACTCGGTGTTGTTCGCCGCACCGGTGGCCTACTCGCTGTTTCGACTAGAATCGTTGTGACTTCGATAACCTTTTATGCGGTCATTGTCTCCTGTGCTCATCCCCATTGGAACTGAGGTTCGATCATGCCCGATACGCCGCCGACACCATCGACGACCACCGTCATCGTCACGCTCGATAGCCGCGATGAAACGGTGATTTTGTTCGGCCCGCGCGATCAATACTTGCGAATGATCCGCGATGCGCTCGGCGTGCGCGTCGTTGCTCGTGGCGATACGCTCCAACTCGATGGCACTGCCGATGCTGTGGCGCAAGGCGAACGCACCTTTCAGCAACTCCGCGTCGTGTTGCGCAAACACGGAAAACTCACCGCCGAAGATGTTCGCACGGTGCTGGAAGTCGTGCGTGGCGGCGATGAGCGTGGGGGGCCGACGAGCCTCGCGGTGATGGACTCCGGGCGTTATCTGCGGCCGCGAACCGATGGCCAAGGGCGCTACGTGCAAGCGATGAAAACGCACGATGTCGTACTGTGCGTCGGCCCCGCCGGTACGG
>JAYSYI010000341.1:0-4946 GCA_043727665.1 Limnoglobus sp.
GCGTGCCGTGCGCTCGCCGAACAAACCTCGCCAATTGCGAACCAACTCGACAAGGAAAACGAGCGGCCAACGGTGTCGCTCGTCACGCGCAAACAGCCGTGCCCCGACACGAAATCCGACGACCTCGCACGGCAACTGCGCTACCTCGCCGCGCGCGAAGCCCGCAATCGATCCGCAGCGGAGGCACTCGAAAACTACTATCGCCTCGCCTATGCCGAGGGGCGTACGGAGTTGCTCGCGAAGGGATTAATAACGTTCGACCAACTCCGCGATGCGGCCCCACGTTTCCGAGCGGCTGGATTGCCGAACGTGCCAGACGACGACGAGTTTAATCGCCAGCGCGCGAAGATACTCATTGATGTCGAACAAGCGGAAGTGGGAATTCGCACGCTGAACATCGCAATGAAAATGCAACTCGGGCAGGCCGTGAAGGGCGAGGAACGTTTCTGGCCGACGGGGCCGTTCGGCGTGTCCGCAGAACCGCTTGATGTTGAAGCCGCCGTGCAAACGGCATTGCAATCGCGACCCGATTTGCAATTCCTGCGGGCGTTGTATCACGGACTTTCCGCGAGCACATTACCGCTGGTGAATCAGCAATTGCAATCTACGAACGGCTTACTCGGCAGTGGGAGCGTACCTTCAATACCGCGCATTTTGCAGAAGCGGCTCTCACCATTACGCGCGGCCGCCGAAGTCGAAGTGAGCCATCGCCGCGAGCAACTGTTTCTGGCGATCGCCGACCGCGAGAAACTCGCAGCCACCGAGGTGCGTGTCGCTGCGCTGCAAATGGAATCCGCCGCCCGCCGCGTGGCACTCGCCAAGAGCCGCGCCGACAGCTACCGCGACAAAGTGACGAAAGCCGGCGACAAACTCGCCGACAAACTCCCTGCCGAAATCGAGTGGTACCGCGCCCGAGCCGACCTCATCGTCGAGATCATGGCGTGGCACACGTCGAAAGTCAAATACCGTGCCGCACAAGGTGGCTTGGTGACACCGAACTAAAAACGGTTACTTCGGCTTCGCCGCCAGCAGTTCGAGCTTCATTTCTTTGAATCGTACTTCCATCGGCCCGCCGCTATGGACTTGGAACGCGATCAGCCCACGGCGAGCGAGTAAATCATCTTGCGGGTAATCGGTGCAGATCGTGCCGTTGATTCGAATGCATACCGTGCCCTGAAAGGCCTCAATCGTATAGTCGTTCCAGTTGTCGGGTTTCACGAGCGTTTCGCCGCCGACTTTCGCTAACAAGCCGCGACCACTTTCCTCATAGAGCTTGCCCCACCAGCCCGCGCCGATGTCGGCTTGCGGCCCGCGCATTTCGCCATCGGGCAACGGCACGCTCCGAAACTGCACGCCGCTGTTCTCTTGGTTGGGCGTTAATTTCACCTTCAAACTGAGGCGAAAATCGGCTACGTCGAATTGCGACTTCAGGAACGTGTTCCGCTTCAGCCCCGTTTTCGTCTTGCCGACGATCTCGCCATTCTCGACGCTCCAGACGTCTTTATCGCCATCCCAACCGGCGAGATCTTTGCCGTTGAAGAAGTCTTTGATGTTTTCCGTCGTCGCCGAGATCGGCACCTGTCGGTTGTGCTTCAAGTACGCAATCAATGCCTGCAACTCGGTATCGGTCAACGTTTTCGTCAAGTCGTTCGGCATCATCGAATCGGCCGAAGGTGTCCGTTTTTCGATGTCGGACACGGCGAGAATTAGCGTCTCGGTGGCGGTGACGACGGTCAGCGTTGCCTTCGTTTCTTCCTTAATAATGCCCGTAATGACGCGGCCATCGATCAGTTCGAGTTTCGTGGCGGCATACTCCTTCGGAATGACGGCGGAGGGGTCGAAGATGTTTTCGAGCAGGTAGTTCAGGTCCGCACGGTTCGCGCCGGTGATCTCCGGCCCGACCTTGCCGCCGGTGCCGTAAAGCGTGTGACATTGGGCGCACACCTTTGCGTAAATGGCACGCCCTTGCGACATGTCCGCGCGTACCAGCGTGGCCGGTGCGAGTTTCTTCGCCCAGTCGGCGATCAATTTCTTGCGGTCGGCGGGCGTATCGCGAACGGTCCCCCAGACAGACGCGATCTTCGCGGACAACGCCGTGTCGCCGATGTTGCGAAGCTGGCGAATCGTCTCGGCAGGAATGTCCGACGCGGGTATCGATTTGTCTTCGACGGAAGCCAACAAAGCGAGCGCATAACTTGCGCGGCTAGATAGCGTAGCGACGGCATCGCGTTTGTCGTTCGGGCTAAATGTGGGATACAGATCGAGCAACATCGTCGGCGTGCGATCATTCTCCTCCACGGCCGCGAGTGCCCGAATGCAAGACGTACGCATCGCTTTGTCGATGAGCATCAATCGTAAGAAAGTCGGCAACGCGGGGTCTTTTGCTTCGAGCAACGTCGCCAGCGCGGCCTGTCGTTTCGCCACGTCGTTTTTCGCTTCGAACATCACGTCTTGAAGATCGCTCATCGCCTCAGCGTTGCCGAATTTCACCGCTAGCGATTGCGAAAGCTGGCGTACGTCAGCGTTGTCGGTTTTGCTCAACTTAGCGTATGCATCGTTCCAGCCGCTCGGGGCGTCGGTGGTTCGTTTCCCCTTCAGCGACTCTTGCATTCCTCGCAGATACACGAATTGATGCTCCGCAGATGGGGCCTCGTTCAGACCTTTGACGAGCGCAATCGTGGCAACTGGCGTACCGAGTGAACCGACTCGCCGTGCCGCGAACTGAAAGACTAGCGGGATCTTCCCCTCGGCAGCGAGTTTCAACGCCGTGGCCGGGTCTTCCGCGCAAAGCGGCTCGAGTGCGTACCAGTAAAGGTACGGCAACACATGATCGTTCGCGTCTTCGGCGTGATCGAGCAACTCAACGAGAAGCGTTCGTCGCTTCTCAACGGGAATCCGACCCGCGATAGTCGCAAGCGTTCGCCGCACGAGTGGTGACTTATCTTTCTTTGCCGTTGCTTCATAAAGGTCGTAACGATCTTCGGAATGAAGGAGTCCCCCACTTCTCACCGAAGCGGACGTGTCGCCACCTGTGAGACGTGTCATCCGGTCGCGTGGGGCACCGGTCACATTTAATATCCACAACGCGCGTAGCCGGTTTCGTTCGGACGGGTCGGTTTGGAGAATTTTGAAAGCCGCTTCCTGAACGTGGCTTTGTCGCTCCTGTAAAATCCGCCGTGCGTGCCGGGCCATCCACTCGTTGTCGGAGAGTTGCAGTTGCACCAACTCATCGTCGCTCTGTTTTTGCAAATCCAGCCCGACGATGGGTTTCGCATCTTTGTGGCTGATTTTGAAGATGCGGCCGTTGGTGCGATCCCAAATCTCTGGCTCGTTGCGGTGGCAAACTTGCTTGTCCGACCAATCGCTGAAGTAGACGTTGCCGTCCGGCCCCGCTTGGATGCCGACGATGATGCAATGCTTGTCGTGGCTGAACAGGAAGTCCGGATTGCGGTCGCCGATGTAGCTGCTGCCGTTCGGTTTCACGACATCGACGTTGATGCGGTGCCCGTGAATGTTGCCCATAAACAGCTTACCATGATACTCTTTCGGCCACGTTCCGCCCTGATAACACAACAACCCGCTGTGCGCGTGACCGCCGCCAA
This sequence comes from Limnoglobus sp., assembly GCA_043727665.1. GTDB lineage: Bacteria > Planctomycetota > Planctomycetia > Gemmatales > Gemmataceae > Limnoglobus. The sequence continues at coordinate 3,603 of JAYSYI010000341.1, forward strand.
GACTGCCGCTGATCGCGTTCCCCGCCCACTGATTCGCGCCCTGCCAGTGCCGGTGCTTGGCAATCGTTTTGATGTCGTCGTAGGTGTGCGGGTTGAAGTGCTGCCCCGCTTGGCGCTGGTAGCGGCCGCCTTGCACGATGTGCCAGAGGTGCGGAATCACGCAGGCTTCGATGAAAAAATCGCCGTGTGAATTGTAGTCCAATCCCCACGGGTTCGATGTGCCTTGCGCGAAGACTTCGAAAGTGTGCCGCGTCGGGTGATACCGCCAGATTCCCGCGTTGATCGGCGTGCGATCCGCGTTCTTCGTGCCGGGTTTGCTTACGTTCGAGTGCGTGAACACACCGTGGCAACCGTACAGCCAGCCATCCGGCCCCCAGATGAAACTGTTCAGGGTTTCGTGCGTGTCCTCGTAGCCGAAACCATCGAGGAGAATTTTCGGCTCGCCCGCTTTGTCGTTCGCATCCGTCGGGATGAACAGCATGTACGGCGCGGCCCCAACCCAGACGCCGCCGAAGCCGTACTCGATGCCCGAAACGAGGTTCAGACCTTCGAAAAAGACGGTCTTTTTATCGAACTTTCCATCGCCGTCGGTGTCCTCGAAAATCAGGATTTTATCGCCGAGTTTGCGATCTTTTAGCACGGGGCCAGGCTCGGCGTTCCGCTTCGGGTAGGTGTACGCTTCGACCACCCACAACCGCCCGCGATCGTCGAAGCAGAACGCAATCGGCTGGTGCAGATCGGGTTCGCCCGCAAACAGCGACACCGAAAAACCGTTCGGAACCGTCATGTTCTTCGCAGCATCCTCGGGCTTCTGCCCCGCGTATTTATAATCGTCCGGCACCGCCGTTTGTGCCACGCTTTCACGGACTTTCGGCTTATCCGTGTGGAAGCGAAAGTCGTCGAAGTTAATATGCCCCCATCCGCCACTGTGTTTGTCGACGATGCGGATTTGGATCTCTTTGCCGTGCCATTTCGTCAAGTCGAACGCCATCCGTTTCAGGTTCTCGCTGTCCTCGCCGCTCGCACGGAAGATCACTTCCTTCGTGTCGATGTCGACAATCTCGACGTACGTTTCCTTTGCGTGCGAACCGCCTCCGATTAGAAAACTGCCCCACGGGTGCGTCACCGCGAACGGCACACTCGTCAGCGTGCCTTGCGGTTTGTCGCCGAGTATCTCGTAGCTGCCGATCCAGAATTTCCCCTGGTACTCGGACTTGTTATCCGCACGCCGTGCTGCCACCGTGTCACCCGCAATCGGCTGGCCGTTGAACGCCTCGCCAGTTGCGGTCCAATCTTGGAGCGTACCCGTTTCGAAGTCGAGGTTGAGCGGCTTGCCACTCTTAC
>JAYSYI010000342.1:0-4941 GCA_043727665.1 Limnoglobus sp.
TCACAGAGGCCAGCTACAAATCTTGTACCATAATCCCATCATGGATACGCTCACTCACTTCGATGCCGACGGCGCGACACGCATGGTCGATGTCGGCGAAAAATCCGAGACGCACCGCACGGCGACGGCGACGGCGCTCGTGCGGACGGCGACGGCCACGATGGCGCGGATTCGGGCCGGGGATGCATCTAAAAAGGGCAATGTCCTCGAGGTCGCACGCTTGGCAGGCATCATGGCCGCGAAAAAAACCAGCGATTTGATACCGCTTTGCCACCCGTTGCCGCTCACTTCTGTAGCGATCGAATTTGCGTTTTTGGATGCGCAAACCGTTCGAATTGCAGCAACAACCAAGGTTTTCGGGCGCACGGGTGTTGAAATGGAGGCACTCACTGCGGTTACTGTGTCAGCCCTGACGGTCTACGACATGTGCAAAGCCATAGATCGGGGGATGACCATCGATCGCATCCAGTTGGAAGTGAAAACGGGCGGAAAGTCCGGCGACTTTCAGCGGGACGCATCACAAAACGGTGCCGCCGATGAACGCAACATTAACGCCCATCCACACCGCCCAGATTCCGGCGTTCCGTCCATCTAGTCTCGCGTTTGCACCGGTCCTCAACGACATCGAAGAATCGGACCGCGTCTTTGCCCGCACTTTGACCGAATATCGCACGCCGTTCGCATCGCTGATCGAACACCTGAAGCACTATCGCGGCAAACGCCTTCGGCCCGCATTGCTGTTACTCACGGCGAAAGCGTGTGGCGGCGTGAAACCCGCACACCACATTCTGGCCGCCGCCGTCGAGATGATCCACACCGCCACGCTCGTTCACGACGATGTTCTCGATGAAGCCGAAACGCGCCGCCACGTTCGCACGGTCAATGCCGAGTGGGGCAACAAAATCAGCATCTTGCTCGGGGATATGCTGTTTACCCATGCGTTTCACCTGACGAGCCGAGTCGATCGGCGGGCCTGCGAGATCATCGGCGATGCCACAAACCGCGTCTGTGCGGGGGAACTTCGCCAGGTCTGCGAGCGGGGGAACCTGCACCTGACCGAAGAGATTTACGATTCGATCATCGACGGCAAAACCGCCGCACTGACCGAATGTTGCGGTCGATTGGGCGCGTTGTACGCGGGGGCATCCGAGGAGGTGTCGAACCGGATGGCGAGCTTTGGCCGCAACCTCGGCATGGCGTTCCAAGTGGCCGACGATTTACTCGATTTAACCGGCGACGAAGGCAAGACTGGCAAGACACTCGGCACCGATATCGAACAGCAAAAGCTGACGTTACCGCTGATCCACTGCCTCGGAAAACTCCCCGCGAGCGCCGCCGACGATCTGCGAACCGCACTGAAAGTCGGCGGCCCCGATGCGGGGATGGCCGCACTCGCCGCCATGGAACGCACCGGCTCCATCGCGTTTGCCCGTCGCCGCGCCGATGAGTATATTCGCAAAGCCAAGCAAGACCTCGAAGTACTCCCGCCCTCCGAATGCCGTTCCATCCTCGAAACGATCGCCGAGTGGTCGACGCGCCGTGACAAGTAGCCTGCATTAGGAAGATTGACTGACTGTACGGAATCGGAGATCAGTAAGTACGAAAGTGCGTAACGCGAACCACTCTAAGAATGGTATCTACCCAATAATTGATTGCGCAGGGCCTGTCGAACGCAACGCGATCAATACCTTCTCGCGATTCACCGAGGTCGAAAGGTTCCGATGCAAGTTGTGCGTTGAGTTTTACAACGGCTCTCTCTAATGCCTCGCGTTTGATCAAATCTGCTTTGACAAACGCGTCTGCGAGTTCATCCAGAGCCGAGTCCCTCCAGATTACTTCGTACATCGTAATTCCTTCAGTTTCGCCTCGACCTCTGCGGCAGAGAACCAGGTGCCCGAGTTGGGGTCCGAACGCCGTTTCAGCTCCTCCTCGGAGATCAGCATCGGCGGCGCTTGCGAAGGGGTGAACGTACCGATGATCTTTCCGTTCGGTCCGCGGACTTGCACGGTGTCTGCGAGCATGGCGAATTCGGCAGCTAGGCGGTCGTCAACGATTGTGATCGACATTCTCGTTCTCCAGTTTGTGGGTTCCATTAAAGTATACCACGGTGGTCACTTCATCATTGCCGCGCCGAACATGATGGCAAACGTCGCGACATGGGCAATTATCACGAGGCTACCCAACACGATGCCGACGATCGCGTGCGCCTTCCCTTTGTTTTCGGGATATTTTCTCGCGTGGGCCAACCCCTTGAAGCCGAGGACGATGGCAATCGTGCCGAGAATCAAACCGGCGCACGGGATGAGCGAAAAGACGCCGCAATAGTACGACGACAACGCAGACGCATTCTTGTACGGGATCAACCCGCCAGTGCCGTCGCCATCGTTTCGGCGACGCGGGCGACGGTCCTCAAAATCGTCGTCGGTATCCTCGACGTCATCGCGCCGACGACGACGGCGTGGACGTTCGTCTGCATCATCGTCTTCTTCGTCGCGCCGTCGCCGTGGGCGTTCTTCGTCTTCGTAGTGGGGCATCGTACTTCCGTTTGAAAACTAATGGAACATTCTCACCCATCTCAACGTACGCAATTCGGTTGTCGGAGTGCAAGTGAGCGTGCGAGAAATGTCGAGGATTGGAATCGGGGACTCGCTCCGGACTTCACTTCACATCGTCAGTGTACTTGTGTACCATAGCCGTATGTTGCGTGAACTGGCCGTTCAAAACCTCGCCGTGATCGAAGATGTTCGGGTCGAGCTACGTTCGGGCTTCTGTGCCTGGACGGGCGAAACCGGGGCGGGGAAATCGCTACTTCTCGGTGCGCTCGGGCTGCTTTTAGGTGAGCGTGGCTCGGTCGATCTCATCCGCACGGGTGCCGAGGAACTCCGCGTCACGGGGCGATTCGATTTCATTCGCCTCGAACAAAAACAGGCCGTCGAAGCGATCCTCAACGACACACTTTGCGAAGAAGAACTCATCGTCACGCGGCGACTGTCGCGCACCGGCCGCAGTACCGCACTCGTCAACGAACAACCGGTGGCGGTGACCACACTCAAGCGGCTCGGTGAAATCCTCGTCGATGTGCATGGGCAGCGAGAAAGCTACTCGCTGCTTCAGCCCGCGTATCAGCTCGAAGTCCTCGATGCGTTTGGGCGACTCGCCGAACCGCGTGCGAAGTACATCGCCGCCGCCGACAAGGTTCGCGAATTACGGAAGATGCACAAATCGCTATCCGATGCGCGGCAAACCCGGCAACGCGAACTGGCGCTACTGCGGTTCGAACGCGACGAACTCGATGCCGCCAACTTGCAACCGAACGAATGGCAGAGCCTGCAAAAGGAGCGTGAGACGCGAATTCACGCGCAATCGCTCACGAAATTCACCGCGAGCGTGGCCAGCCGACTTTACGACGACGATGGCTCGGTCGTCGAGACGCTCGGCCGGCTTATCAAAGAGGCACACCATTGGTCGGCGATCAGCGACACGCTCGCCGATGTTGCGAAACGGCTCGATGCGTTACGCCCCGAAGTGCAAGACCTCGCCGAAACGTGCCGCGATCTTTCGGAGACATTCGAAGCCGACCCCGAACGGCTCGATGAGATCGAACAACGGATTCAGTTCCTCGGGAAACTCACGTCGAAGTACGGCCAATCGGTCGAAGAATTGATCGCGTATCAGGAGTCGCTCGAAAGCAAAGCGAACGCGCTTCAGCGACAGGAAGACGACCTCGCAGGGGTCGAATCGCAGTTGCGGCCCGCGTTTCAGGAATGGAAATCACTCGCGGAAAAGCTCAGCGTGCAACGTGCGAAAGTGGCGAAGAAACTCGCAGCCGAAGCGCAGAAACATCTGTTCGATTTGCAGATGGCCAAGGCAAAACTGGACGTGACGCTCGAAACGATTTCGCTCGGCGACGACCCGATGATCGGCGACATCCCCGCGTACGGTATCGACCAGATGGAGATCTTACTAACGGCCAACCCCGGCGAGCCGGCGAGGCCGTTACGCAAGGTCGCATCGGGCGGGGAACTGTCGCGAACGATGCTCGCGTTGAAGACCGTGCTGGCGGCGCACGACCCGGTTCGCACGCTCGTCGTGTTCGATGAAATCGATGCAAATGTCGGCGGGCGTCTCGGCGACGTGCTCGGCCAGAAACTCGCGGGCCTGGGGGTTTCGCACCAAGTATTATGCGTAACGCACCTGCCGCAAGTCGCGAGTTACGCCGCGCACCAGTGGACGATCCGCAAGCAAATTTCCGGCAAACGCACCTCGACGACGATCGCACCACTGGAAACTCTCGACGACCGCGTCGAAGAATTGGCGATGATGTTGCGCGGCGAATCGCGTTCCGAAACCACACGCAAAGAGGCCGCCGAGATGTTAAACGCCGCCCAGAAACGATAAAGTGAGACAAGGGGGCGTTATGGGCGAAATTCGCGTGAAGGTGCTGCTGACAAACGCGATGGATGCAGCGTTGCATCGCCAGAAGAAGCTGGCGAAGAAAAAAATCCGTACCTACTTGGCCGATGCGTTGGTCGATACCGGCGCGGTGCTATCGGTCATCCCGCCACACGTTCAGGCCCTATTGGGCGTTGGCATCCGGGGCACCCGCGTGGCGGAATACGCCGATGGACGCATGGAAGAAGTCGGTATTACGGAAGCGATCGAATTCGATGTGATGGGTCGCAATACGCTCGAAGGCGCACTCGTAATCGGAGACGAAGTCCTCATCGGCCAAACCGTATTAGAAACGACGGACTTGCTCGCCGATTGTCGCAACCGCTGCCTGATACCCAACCCGGCGCATCCCGATCAGCCGGTGCTAAAAGTGAAATGATACTCGCGGTTGGAGCGTAGCAAACCAGCGGTTTGAGTGGTTTTCCTCGTTTCGCCGCGCCGCGCCGTCTTCGGATCGAAGCGCGTGCGCGTGAAGGCATACGACGTTGC
>JAYSYI010000343.1:0-4937 GCA_043727665.1 Limnoglobus sp.
CGCGGAAACTGCACACGAGCGACGAACGCGAGTTCGGCTACGATGCGGTCGTATTGGCCACGGGGTCCGCGCCGTTCGTTCCGCCGATCGATGGCTTGAAAGATGCGGTCGGCCAACCGAAGCCCGGTGCGTTCGTGTTCCGCACCATCGACGATTGCGAACGGATGCGGGCCTACGCGCAACCGCTGTCGTCGGCGGTCGTTCTCGGTGGCGGGTTGCTCGGTCTCGAAGCCGCAAAATCGCTGTCGGACCTCGGGTTGCACGTCACCGTCGTTCACTTGCCCGAATGGCTGATGAACAACCAAGTCGACCGTATGGCGGGCGAATTCGTGCGGCGCGGCGTCGAGAAACTCGGCATCTTCGCACGCACCGGCACGTCGGCCATCGGCGTGATCGGCGAGAAGAAGGTCGAGGGCGTCGTCCTCAAAAATGGCGAAATCCTGCCCGCCGATTTGTTCGTCGTCGCGGCGGGGATTCGCCCGCGTACCGATGTTGCGGTGGCGTCCGGCGTGCCCGTGAAGCACGGCATCATCGTCAACGATCTGCTGGCGACGGCGGTACCGGGCGTGTTCGCACTCGGCGAGTGTGCCGAACATGCGGGTAAAGTTTACGGTGTCGTTCCGCCGATCTGGGAGATGTGCGAAGTCCTCGCGGACCTGCTAACGGGAACGAACCCGGCGGCACGGTATCGCGGCTCGAAGCTGTACACGAAGCTGAAAGTCGCGGGCGTGGATGTTGCGAGTATGGGCCTCGTCGAACCGCAATTCGAAACGGACGAGGTACTACAAATCCTCGAAGATCGCCGCGGAATTTACCGCAAAATGATCGTCCGCGATGGGCAACTCGTCGGTGCGACGCTGATCGGCGATGGCGACGCGGCTCCGACACTCGCACGCTGGTTCGACCGCGGCGACAAACTCCCGCCGAACCGGTTGGACGTATTGTGTAGCGGCGATCTGTCTCCGGCAGCCGCCGATCCAGAAATTTGCAATTGTCATCACGTCTGCGAATCGGCACTAGTAACGGCGATCAAAGACGGTTGCACGAACCTGCCGATGCTCTCGGCATCGACGAAGGCGGGCACCGGTTGCGGGTCGTGTCGCGGGCAGTTGGCGAATTTGATTTTGAAGAACGCACCGAACGCCGGCACCCCCGAAACGGCGAAGGCGGGGTATTGATGTTGCTTAGGTTGTAGGCACATTCCATGTGCCGTCGAGACCCACAGTGGCAAAGGACGTATGCGACGCGGGCTTGGGCGTGATCCTAATCCGAACGGCACATGGAATGTGCCTGCTACGTTCGCAAAATGCGTAGTTGGTGGCGTACGTGTGGCAACGTCTATAATACTGTGCAAAACTCGTTGCCTAGTTTCTTGTTCGGACGCGTCCGGTTTGTTTATAATTCGAGTAGAGGTAACTGCCGCCCATACTGTAGGTGCCTGTGGAACGCCGCATTCGCTATTTACTGATCGGTTCAACGCCACCGGTGGGGATCGACCCTAACGCGACCGAGTTGAAGATGGCGTCCGGCCCATCGGATGCTGCCGATCAACTGCGCTCGGGCCATTACGATGGCGTGTTCGCATCGGCTTCACTGACCGCGCAATTGATCGACCGCTACCGCCGCGATGAAACGATCCTCGCCAACGTCGATCAGGGCATCGGCGCGCTCGACGCCAACGGTACGGTTACTTGGGCGAATGTGGTGCTGCGGAAATGGTGCGACATTAGCCCCGTCGGCAAAACGCTCCTTGAAGCGCTGGGCCCATTGACGTTGGCGACCGATCATGCCGAGCCACTGAAGATGGCTGCCGAAGGCAAGTCTGTCGCGTTTCGCGTGCATCGCACAGAGACGACGAGTTTCTCGTATTTGGACGTTCGCATTCGTCCCGTGTTCGCCGCCGATGGCACAATTCTTCAGTCAATTGCGATATTGCAAAATGTAACGGCGGAAGTCGAACAGCAAAAGAAACTCCACGCGTTGCACCATGCCGGGCAAGAACTCGCGGCGCTCGATGCCGATCAACTCGCCGAGATGAACGAGCCGACCCGCGTCGAATTACTGCGGCAAAACATCCGGCGGCACGTTCACGATTTGCTGCGATACGAGACAATCGAAGTTCGCTTGCTCGATAAGCGTAGCGGCGAATTGAAGCCTCTGTTGCAAGATGGCATGACCGACGAAGCCGCCACGCGCAAGTTGTTTGCGCGGCCCGATGGCAACGGCGTGACGGGGCACGTCGCCTTCACCGGCGATAGTTATTTGTGTCCGGATACTGCGACCGATCCGTATTATCTCGTCGGTGCCAAAGGCGCGAAAAGCTCGCTGACGGTGCCGCTAAAATATAACGACGAAGTCGTCGGCACGCTCAACGTCGAAAGCCCACGCACCAACGGCTTCGGCACCGACGACTTGCAATTCACCGAGCTATTCAGCAAAGAAATCGCCGCCGCACTGCACACCTTGGACCTGCTGACCGCACAACAATCGTGTACGATTTCGCAATCGATCGAAGCCGTGAACCGCGAGATCGCGCTGCCGGTCGATGAGGTGCTCGCAAGTGCTGCACTGTTGTACGCCCGCCTTCATGCGGCCGACGCCGATGCCGCGCTGCACCTGCGGCGGATCATGGCGAACGCGCGGCAAGTGAAGGAGTGCGTGCAGAAAGTCGGTCGCGATCTGACAATCGATTCGGTGCTCGGTACGAATGCCAACCCGCTCGCGGGGATGCGAGTGCTGGTTATCGAGCAAGACGAGCGATTCCGCAAACAAGCGCACCTGTTACTCGGCCGATTGGGTGCCGAAGTCGAAACGACGGCGACGGCGAACGAAGGTTTGGCGCTGGTGAACGACATCGTTTACGATGCCGTGCTCCAGGAGATTCGCCCATCGGACATGAGCGGGTACGAGGCGTTTCGCCGCTTCCGCGTGGCGATGCCACTGGCACGGGTGGCGCTGACCACGGGCTTCGGTTACGATTCGACGCATAGCATCGTGAAGGCCCGGATGGACGGCCTGCAACATGTGCTGTTCAAGCCATTTCGCCCCGATCAAGTCGTGTCCGCCATCACCGCTCCGCAGCCACCGGCCCCGGCCGCAATGCCAATCACCGTTGCCACGCACTCGTGACTTTCATCAATTTCGCCATCCTTTTTTGCATGGCATGGGTCGGTCATGCTTGCCTCTGGATAGCGCTACTCAACCGTTTATATGGTAGGCCGATTTCGAAGCGTTTCCTGAAAAGCTGGCGGCACTTTACCGGCGTCTGGATCCTCGCGTTCCCGGCGATCATCTACATCGGCGGATCGACGCTTATTGCTGGCGAACACTTCGACTGGAATCCTTGGCTCAGGTTATCATTCGCATTCATTTTCTTGTATTCTCTCGCGATGACACCCATCGGGGGTGTCGTTTTCCCAATCATTACTCTCGTCAGGTACCTTCGTCTGCCGCCCTATTCCATGCTTGGCGCGCAGACACGCACGCTCGATTTCTGGCCGGAACTCGGCGCGAAATTACTCGGCGACGGCAAGTGGCGACACATCGCGCGGCTGCCGTTCAATGGCATTTTTCGCCTCGATTTCACCCAGATGGAACTCGCCGTGCCGAAACTCCCGGCGGCGTGGGACGGGCTTTCGATCTTGTTACTCAGCGATTGGCACTTCTGCGGCACACCCTCGGAGGCGTATTTTCAGCGAGTGATCGAGGAGATCGAAAAGCATCCGACAGCGGACATCGTCGCGCTCGCAGGAGATTACCTCGATACCGATGAGCATCGGAAATGGGTCGTGCCGCTACTTGGACGACTCAAAGCGAACGAGGGGAAATTCGCGATTCTCGGCAACCACGACGTGAAACACGAACCCGACCGGCTGCGGGCGGAACTCACCGAGGCGGGTTACTCCATCGTGTCGAACTGCGCGATGATTGCCACGATTCGCGGCATCGAAGCGGTATTGGTCGGCCACGAGGGACCGTGGTTCCGCCCCGCGCCGGACCTGAGCCAGGTGCCGAAGGATCGCTTCCGATTGTGCATCAGCCACACGCCGGATAATTTTTATTGGGGGCAGGCGAATGGCATCAATCTGATGTTGTGCGGGCACGTTCACGGCGGCCAGATTCGCTTGCCGATCATCGGCTCAATCTTCGTACCGAGCCGCAACGGTCGCCGTTTCGACATGGGCACATTCGACGAAAACGGTACGCAAATGGTCGTCAGCAGAGGCCTCAGCGGCAAAGAAGCCCTCCGCATCCGCTGCAACCCACAAGTGCTGCGAATCGTATTACGCCACAGCGAAAGCGGTAAATGAACTTCACACGGCAATATTGATATCTTATAAAGGTGGTACAAAGTACTAATTCTTTTCTGATTCTGGTAGCCGCAGATCTTTAGCCTGCGCGGGGGCAAATACCCTAAAAAACCAGTCGTGGCGAGTCTTCAAGACGCGACGCGATAAGCACAAAACGTTCATTCCGGGCGTGCGAACCGTCGTGTTTCGAAGACTCATCACGACCCTCAGCGATTGCTCGTGGCAAACGCAGGCTAGCCCGGATATTTCATCTGCGGATTCGGGCTTGGAGATTTTTCGATTCGGCTGCGGAATTTGTTATTTTGAGCGGTTGCGGTCGATTGCGAGTGGAAGGCTCCTACCCCGCAAGCGAAAATCGTGGCGAGTGGCAGCGTTCGAGTTGCCACGGCGTTCCGAACTTTCGGCCAGCGGACGGGTTTGCAATTGCATGGCCACACGACGAAAGACATACTGAAGCGGATAGTGACACGACAAACTCACCACGGACTGGGGTCCAGTAGTGACTACTCCACTTTCGCAAAGCCGATGAAATATCCGGGCTAGTGTGTTTCGTGGTGAATCCGAGCCTGATGCGATTTGTAGGTATTCCTCGCTAGCGCGTCGGGCTAACAATCCGATCTTGTTAGC